>NZ_JBFANN010000005.1:0-226481 GCF_040674855.1 Nocardia sp. NPDC049707
GTCGTCGAAGCGCATGCGACGAAGTCGCGAGTCTCGACGGCTCGGACGCGAGACAGAAGGGGGCCGCGAACACGCCGCGCCCGCGCGGCCACAAACACAGCACGCCGCGCCGGAGGCACGGCAATTCAGCACAGTAGGATTGCGTGGTGTCTCCGGCCGATCGCGCGAACAGTCGACGCCGCCAGCCCCGGCGCCGCGGTTCGGCCGCCAACGCGGCAAAACCGCGCATGCGTACGGTACGGGAAACCTCGGCGGGTGGACTCGTCGTCGACGGGTTGGACGGGCCGAGCGATAAACGCAGCGCGGCGCTGATCGGGCGAACCGATCGGCGTGGCAGACTGCTGTGGTCGCTGCCCAAGGGACACATCGAAGAGGGGGAGACGCCCGAGCAGACCGCGATCCGGGAGGTCGCCGAGGAGACCGGAATCAATGGGATCGTGGTCGCCGAACTCGGCAGCATCGATTACTGGTTCGTCACCGAGGGTCGCCGGGTACACAAGACCGTGCATCATTATCTGCTGCGTTCCATCGGTGGTGAGCTCTCCGACGCCGACGTCGAGGTCACGCAGGTCGCGTGGGTTCCGTTGAGCGAATTGGACTCTCGGCTCGCCTATGCCGACGAGCGGCGACTGGCCGAAGTGGCGAACCGGATGATCGACCGGATGGAGACCGGCAAGCGATGACCCAGACTTTCCGGCATCGCGCAGCGATTCCGTGGGGGGTGGTGGCCGGGCGACGGGTGGGCCTGTTCCGGATCATCGCGACGGTCCTGACCATTCTCGGCTCGGCGACGGCGGTTCCGGTCTTGCTCGCCCAGCCCGTCGCCGCCCAGCCGACGACGCCGAATAGTTCGTCGTCGCCGAAATTCCTGAAGCTGACCCTGGATTCGGTGAATCCGTCCGCGGTGACCACCACCAGCGATCCGACGCTGACGGTCGCGGGCACCGTCACCAATATCGGCGATCGGGTGGTGCAGGACATCAGTGTCCGCATCCAGCGGGCCGCCGCGGTGTCGACGCCGAGCGGGCTGCGCTCGACCCTACGTCTGGACCAGGTCAATTACGATCTGACCGGTCCGTTCGAAGATATCGCCGATCGGTTGAGTCCCGGCCAGCGCAAACAGTTCACGATCAGCATCCCGTTGCGCTCCAACGGCGGTACGGCGTCGCTCGATATCACCAAGCCGGGCGTTTATCCGCTGCTGATGAATGTCAACGGGGAACCGGCCTATGGCACTCAGGCCCGCCTCGACGACGCGCGGTTCCTGCTTCCGGTGCTCGGCGTGCCGGCCGCCGTCGACGGCAGTTCGCCGATACCCGCCGCTCCCGATACCCCGGTGGCGACGACTCTGCTGTGGCCGCTGGCCGACCGTCCCCGACTGGTCGCCGGGGTCACCGGCCCACTCAATGGGAAGGCCGAGCTCACCGACGACGAACTGGCCGCATCGCTGGGCAAGGGCGGGCGGCTGGATCAATTGCTCGGGGCCCTGGAATCGGTGCTCGGCACCAATCAGGCCAGTCGTGATCGGACGCTGACCTCGGCGGTCTGTGTCGCGATCGATCCCGATCTGTTGATTACCGCACAGGCGATGACCAAGGGTTATCGCGTGCTGGCCAGCCCTTCCGATCCGGACGGTGCGACCAGGGCGGGCACCGGCGCCGATCAGGCTCGGACCTGGCTGGACCGGTTGCGCGCGGTCGCCGCGTCGACCTGCACGGTCGCGCTGCCGTTCGCGCAGGTCGATGTCACGGCACTGGCCGCCGTCAACGATCCCGAGCTGTCCACCCGGGCGCTGAACGAACCCGCCGAGATCGTCGATTCGATTCTGGCCACCAAATCGGTGCGCGGGGTGAGCATCCCGGATTCCGGCAGTATCGATGACAGCGCGGGAATGTTGTTGCGCGGCCACGGTTTCGGGACCGCCGTACTGGCCGATACCGGTACCGTCCCGCTTGGCACCGCCGGTACCTGGACGTATTCGCAGCCGATCACCACCGGACACGCCGGCATCGGTAGTCAGAGTTCCGCCAACCAGAGCAGCTCGAGTCCGCCGCTGCCGGAGACGAGCACGCCGGATGTGGTCCGGCTCGCCGAGATCGCCCCGGTGCCCGTCACCGCGGAGCCGATACCGGAACCGCGGACCAGCGCGCCACCGACCCCGTCTGCCATCGGTACACCGACCACAAGCACCTCCGCCCCGACCACGAGCCCGGCGCCCGCCAGCGCCCAGCCCACGCCCACCGATCCGGCATTGCACGCGGCGACCTTCGATATCTGGTCCGCGACCGCCCTTGCCGCGGTCGGCTCCAACCCGCCCACCCCGTCTTTCACCCCGGCACACGTCCGCTACGACGTCACCAACGACTCCAGGATGGCCCGCCTACAGGACGCACTAGGCGCCATCACCTGGACCGCGTTGAACCCGGAGCCGAACCGCCCGCGCTCGCTCTTACTGGCTCCGCCGCAGCAGTGGAGCGCGAACCGGGAAGAGGCCACCGCGATCCTGAAACAGGTCGACCTGCTGCTGCGCAATAACCTCGCGACTGCGCGTGCGCTCCCCGAGCTGGTCGCCGAATCGCCCGACCCACAGCCCTACGAACCCGACTATCTGCCGCAGGCCGCTCACGACGCGGTATCGGAAAGCTTCCTGCTGCCGGTCCACGACCAGGCCCGCCGGATCACCGATCTCATGCGCTCGCTCGTCGAGGTGCCCGCGGCCGAGCCGACACCGAATCAATATCTGACCCCGCTGCGCGACGATCTGCTGCGCGTGCTCACCCTGTCGGACCGGCGCTCCGGCGATTCCGCACAGCCGGATACCTATGCCCAGCGCCGGCTCGACCAGACGACCCGCACATTGGACCGGCTCTACGGTTCGGTCACCGTGCTGCCGCCCGGTGGGGTGTACACCTTGGCCTCCGAACAGAGCCCATTGCTCTTGGTCGCGCGCAACAATCTGCCGGTCGCCATCCGGGTCCGATTCCGGATCGAGGCGCCGGCGGAGACAAAGATCACCGATCCGGGTGAGGAGACGCTGCCTCCCACCGGAAGTCGGTCGTTCCAGATCCCGACCGAGGTCACCGACAGCCGTAACCTGGTCATTCCGATCTCCCTTACCACGTCCGACGGTGTCCCACTCGGCAATCCCACCTCGGTCTCGGTGCGTTCGAACGCTTACGGTCAGACCTTGGCAATAATTACGGCGTGTGCCGGAATACTGCTGCTCCTGTTGGCCGGGCGCCGGTTGTGGCGTCGGTTCCGCGGACAGCCGGATCCGGCCGACGAGGGTTTCGATCCAGGCACCCGGCGCCGGGTGAACAGGTACCGACGTGCGCGCAGGCGCGTACTACAGCAGGAGCAGCAGGAGGTGGGATGAGTACGAGGACACTTCGCTCGTGCTCGACTGTCGTCGCTGTGTTCGTTCGGTCGCCCGGCAAGCAGTCGGCCGTCGCCGATCGATACCGACCCGACACCCACTCATGGCATCGTGGAGGACGATCGCGTAACACCGTGGACGGCATCGGCCCGGCGACGGGGGCTGGCATGACGCAGGAGGCACGATGAGCGACGATGATCTATCGGCTCATCGGCAACCACCTGTTGATCGGCCCGACGGACCCCCGGTCCGCCGGGCGCCTTCGGCACCTTGGGAACGCCCGCTCGCGCAGCCACCGGCAGGACCGGAGGACGCGGAGATGACTCCCGATGAACGTTTCGGCGATTCGCCGCGCGTACCGCAGGTGAGCCGTCCCGGTCAGCCGCAGCGACCGATGCCGCCGCCCCGTCCGACCCCGCGCGGCTCGCAGCCGCCCACCGGTCCGATGGCGCCACCCTCCGGCGCATTGCCCAGGCAACCGGCGCCGCAGCGACCGGCGCCGCGTCCCCAGCAATATCCGGACCCGCAGCAATATCCTGAACCCCGGCCGCATCCAGGTCAGCAATCGCATCCGGGCCAGCGCCAATACCCGGTGTCGCCGCAACAGCCCGGTCCGGCTCGGCCGCGGCCGATGCCGGGACCGCCGGGCGCACCGCCTCGGGTCCCGCCCCAGCGTTTCGCGCCGCCGCCGAACTATCAGGCGCCGCGACCGAGCTATCAGACGCCACCGCCACAGCCCCCGGTGACGCGGCAGCCACCGATCGAACGACAGCGGCCGGTAGAGCATCAGCAACCCGTCGAACGTCGGCAACCGGTAGCACCGCAGCACCATCCCGTTCCTCGGGAAGGGGCCAAGCCGCGTACCCAGGAATGGCCCGCCGCACCCGCATCGGGCGCGGTCGCCACCGAAACCAAACAAAACGCGGGTTCGCGCCTGCTGCGCGACTCCGGATCTATCGCGATCGCCACCCTGATCAGCCGCGTCACCGGCTTCGGCAAACAGCTGTTGCTGCTGACCGCGCTCGGCCCGGCCGTCGCCAGTGCCTACACCTCGGCCAACCTGATCCCCAATATGATCACCGAGCTCGTCCTCGGCGCGGTCTTGACCGCAATGGTGGTGCCGACACTGGTGCGCGCCGAACAAGAGGACGAGGACGGCGGTGTCGCCTTCACCCGCAGGCTGGTCACCGCCGCCTTCGCCGTACTCGCCGCGGCTACGCTCTTCGCCGCGGCTGCGACGCCGCTGCTGGCGACCCGGGTCTTCGTCTCCTCGGACGGCAAGGTCAATACCGAGCTGACCACGGCGCTGACCTATCTCTTGGTGCCAGCCATCCTGTTCTATGGCATGTCGGCACTGTTCACGGCGATTCTCAATACCCGACAGAACTTCAAACCCGGGGCCTGGGCACCGGTGCTGAACAACGTCGTCGTGCTGGTCGTGCTCGGTCTCTATGCCCTCACCCCGGGTGAGATCACGCTCGATCCGGTCCGGATGAGCGATCCGAAACTGCTGGTACTCGGCGGCGGCATCACCCTCGGTGTGGCCACCCAGGCGCTGAGCCTGCTGCCCGCGATCAAGCGCAATCAGATCGATCTGCGACCGCTGTGGGGTGTCGACGCGCGACTCAAGCAGTTCGGCAAGATGGGCTCGGCCATCATCGTGTACGTGGTGATCAGCCAGATCGGTCTGATCGTCTCGAATCACATCGCCTCGACGGCGGATGAGGCGGGCCCGGCGATCTATACCAACGCCTGGCTGCTGCTCCAGCTGCCCTACGGCGTACTCGGTGTCACGCTGCTCACCGCGATCATGCCGCGGTTGAGCCGCAACGCGGCCGCCGATGACACACCCGCGGTCGTGGACGACCTGTCCGTCGCGACCCGCTTGACGTTGATCGCCCTGGTTCCGGTGGTCACCTTCTTGACACTGGCCGGTCCGCAGGTCGGCGAGGCGCTGTTCGGCTATGCGCGGTTCACCGGCGACGCCGCACGGCTCGGCACCGCGGTGAGCTGGTCGGCCTTCACGCTGATTCCGTACTCCCTTGTGCTCATCCATCTGCGCGTGTTCTACGCCAGGGAGCAAGCATGGACGCCGACCTGGATCATCCTCGCGATCACGACCATCAAGATCCTGTTCTCGGCACTGGCACCGGCGCTGGCGAGCGACAGCGGTCAGGTCGTGATCATCCTCGGTGTCGCGACCGGACTCGGCTTCCTGGCCGGTGCCGTCATCGGCGGCTATCTGCTGCACCAGAGCCTCGGTGATCTGCGCATGGTCAATGTCGGACGCACCGTGACCCGTGTTCTGCTCTCCTCGATCGCGGGTGGCGCGGTCATGCTGATCGTGGACAAGGTGCTCGGCATCGACCGGCTCTCCGGTGGCCCTGGCTCGCTGATCCGGGTGATCATCTCGGCCATCGTCATGTTCGCGGTCGCCTTCGGGCTGATGCGCCTGGCCGGTATTCCGGAGATCGTCGCGATCACCGTCGCCATCTCCCGGCGCCTCGGCTTCACCCCGCCCGCCCCCGATCTCGACCTCGAGGGCCCGGTCGAGGACGAGTACATGACGCAGGTGTTCCGGCGGCCAGAGCCGTATGTGGCATACCCTGGCTTCGACCCGTACATGGATGCCCAAACCATGGTGCTACCCGTGATCCGAGCTCATACCGTTGACAGCACCGGTATGGGTGAGTTCCCGTACCCTGTTCGGCAGAGAAGCACAGGTGGCGAGTTCGCCGAAACTTCGACATATCAGGGCGAAGGAGGAACGAGGGTGAGCGACGACGCGGCGCTGGGCGGCGTCCCAGCCGCCGAATCTGCTACGACCAAGGCAGGCGGGCTCTCCACAGATGTTCCGCCCGGCGGGGAGGCGTCCGATCCCGCATACGCGAATCAGGGTGCCGATAGCGGTCCGCCGGAGCACGATTCGGCGCCCGAATCCGGTGAGCAACCGCTGGAGGCCCCGCAACGCGATCCGATGTACGACACCGGGATGATCCCGATCCCGCCGCAGCTACCGCCGATGGACGATGCGGGCCGAAGAACGCCACGCGGCCCCAAGCTGATGCCGGGCGCTTCGGTAGCGGGCGGCCGCTACCGGCTGCTCGCGAGTCACGGCGGATCCCGCGGACTCAGGTTCTGGCAGGCGCTCGATATCAAACTCGACCGCGAGGTCGCGCTCACCTTCGTCGATGCCGATCAGAAGGCCACCGACAACTCCGGTCACGACGGTCCGCAGGCCATCCTGTCGCGCACACTGCGCCTGGGCCGAATCAACTCGCCGGGCTTGGCCCGCGTGCTGGATGTGGTGCGTGGCAGCTCCGGCGGCATCGTGGTGGCCGAGTGGACGCCGGGCCGGTCGCTGCGCGAAATGGCCGAAACGGTGCCATCGCCCATCGGCGCCGCCCGCGCCATCCGGGCGCTGGCCTCGGCCGCCGAGCTGGCGCACCGCGGCGGTGGCTCGCTGTCCATCGACCATCCGGATCGGGTCCGGATCAGTGCCACCGGTGATGCGGTACTCGCATTCCCGGGCACACTGTCCGATTCCGACGCGCAATCCGATGTGCGCGGCCTCGGCGCCATGCTCTATGCGCTGATCACTGCCCGCTGGCCGATCCGCGCTGGTGGCATGACCGGCAACGCCGCTACGGTCGGCGGGTTGCGGCTCGCCGATTTCGGTTCCGATGGCACCCCCGTCGAACCGCGGCAGATCCGGCCCGAGGTGCCGTTCGAGATTTCGGCGGTCGCGGTCCGTTCACTGGAATCGAATAAGGGTGTGCGCACCGCGGCGACCGTGCAGCATGTGCTCGAACAGGCCTCGGTGGTCGATCAGAAGACCGATTTCATCCCGGTGCTTCGCCTCGGTCAGCGTCCGCCGAACAGCGTCGAGGAATCGCTCGCGGATCCGGAATTGCTTGCGGCGGAACGGGAACGCTCGCAGCGGATGATGTGGATCATGGTGGGGCTCGGCATTCTGGCCGCACTTGTGGTCGGCATCATCATCTGGTGGATGGTCAGTGTCTTCGCACCGAGCGCCTCGAACGCACCGCTCAATGAGCAGCGCAATATCGGTCTCACCACGAACAGCTCACCTGGGCCCGCACCCACCTCCGGCGGTACGACGGATACGGCCGCGAGCGGGGTGCCGGTTCCAGTGACGAGCGTGTCGGTCTTCTCCCCGGAGGGCACTCCGGACAATGTCAGTGGTACCGGTGCGGTGCTCGATCACGATCCGGGCACCGTCTGGCGCACCGATCAGTACTTCCAGCAGTTCCCGGCGCTCAAGAAGGGCGTCGGGCTGCTGGCCACCCTGCCGAGTCCGGCCAAACTGACGAGCGTCTCGATCGAATCGCCGAGTCCGGGCACCTCGGTCGAGATCCGCACCTCGCCAACGGCCGCACCGACCCTGGACCAGACCCAGCTGATCGGCTCGGCCCGACTGGAGAACGGCATCACCGAAATCCCGGTCCACGGCGATCAGGCGGCCCGCTATGTGCTCGTATGGATCACCGGACTCGGCAATTCCGGTGGGCAGTTCCAGACTTCGATCGCCGAAATCCGCTTCGACGCCGCGGCTTGACCACGCTGGCGAGTGTTCGGGCCGAACCAGCAAGTGCGGCTGGGGCCGCGTTCAGGTCCTAAGTGAAGTGCCCGTTGACTTTTGGGCTTGCTCGACGAGTTACCGATGTTCTTGCGAATGTTCTCGCATCGCGCCCGCCGGTGTCGATTCCCCGGGCATACCGCACCGATTCAGCCCTGACTGGTCTGGTTGCTGTCAAATCTTTACTGACGATATGATCTAGCCGCGCTCTCACAGCAGGGGGAGCCCCCCGGGTTCTGGTTTTTCGATCCTGGATGCTGCGAAATTTCGATGGTGGTCGCTATGTCCGTCATCGCCGTGAGAGCTGTCCAAGGGGTTGGTTTTGCCGTCCGAGCTGAACGAGGATTCCCACCGGGGGAAGTCGCGGCCTGTTGCGTTCGACGAGCGTTCGTTCGTACCCGACGACCTCACCGATGTCGAATTGCTGCACGCCCATGTCCGCGGTCAGCGGCATGCCTTCGCCGAATTGCTGCGCCGCCATAACGACCACCTCTGGCAGACCGCCCTGCGCACTTCCTATACCCGCGAGGACGCGGCCGATTCGCTGCAGGACGCCCTGCTCTCGGCACACCGGACCGCGGCCACCTTCCGCGCCGAGGCCGAGGTGCGCAGCTGGCTGCATGCCATTGTGGTGAACGCCTGCCTGGACCGGATCCGGCGCAATAAGACCCGCCGCGCGGTATCGCTGTCGCCGGAGACCATGCCGGAACCGAAGGACACCAGGGACGATATCGCCGAACTGGAAATGTCCCTCGTCATCGACCGCGCGCTGTTCACGCTGCCGGAGGAGCAGCGGGCAGCGCTCGTCGCGGTGGAGCTCGAGGGGCGTAGTGTCGCGGAGACAGCGGCGCTGCTCAACGTTCCGGAGGGCACCATCAAGAGCCGATGTGCGCGGGGTCGGCTGCGGCTTCGAGAACGTTTGGAATTTCTGCGTGATCCGGGGAACCGGAAGTAGCTGTGATGCGTCATTAATAGTGACGGACAACCAGACGATATACAGCAGTGCCCGTGACGTGCGGCGGGCATCGACTCGAGAACCCGGAGGTGCGATGGCGACGCAATCCGTTCCGCAGCCTCCGTTCTCGCCCGAACTGCTCGCCGATCTCCATGCCGACAATCTGGCGCCGGAGCTGAGTGAGCAGCTATGGCCGGTGGTTCGCAATGATCCGGATGCCCTGCGGTTCCTGAACTCGCTCGACGACGTCAGCGCCGAACTACGCGCGCTCGGCCGGGACGAGCGCAACATCCACGCCATGCCCGCCGATATCGCGGCCCGGCTGGAGGAGTTCGTCGAAGGTCTGGATGCGGCGCGAGAGCCCAGCGAGCGGGTCGCAACCGTCCATCGACTGCCCTCGGTCACCGCACCGCCGGAGTCAACGGCCACGGTGTGGCCCGAATCCACCGATGACGCAACGGATTCCGAACCGGTGAACCCCACACCCGGCACCGCTTCCATCCCGCTGCGGCAACGCCGCACACGCGCGCTCCGCTGGCTCGCCGCCGCGGCTGCCGTGGTCGCGGTCGTGGCCGGTGTCGCGGTCGTCGTGGACGCACTGCGCGGGCACGAGGTGTCCCCCAGCGCCCAGCCGAGCACCGGCAATGTCCAACTCGGTGACGAACTCGACACCACCGTCGTACTGAGCGCCCTGGGTCGCAATGACGTCACGGGCGCACTCGGCACACCAACGGCCCTGAACAGCTGCGTCCACGCCAACGGCCTGGACCGCACCGTCCTCGGCTCGACCAACACCACCTTCCATGGCAAGGACGCCGTGTTGATCCTGCTCACCGGCCCGCGCCCGCGTAAGATCACCGCACTGGTCGTCGGAATCGGTTGCGGCGCAGACGATCCGCAGCAGTTGGCACTCACCGATATCGGTTGACGAGTGGGCGACTCCTCCGCCTCCTCGAACCTGCGCCGGCATCGTGGGTGCCACCGAAGCTATGTTGCCGACCCGCGGTCCAGCCGTGGACAGTGCTGGACGTACCCCGTTACCCGTAATTCCGAAATCAGCATGTTGATGGCTGACAGCCGATCGTAGGAAGCGGGCGCGGGCGCGGGAACATCTGCGTTTACCCTGTTGTTGACCGACACGTCTAATGAATCCCCCTCGGAAGGGTCACATGAGCAACGCAGTCCGCGACTTGATCATCGTCGGCTCCGGACCCGCCGGCTACACCGCCGCCGTCTACGCAGCCCGCGCCGAACTCCAGCCCCTGCTGTTCGAGGGCACCCAGTTCGGCGGCGCACTGATGACCACCACCGAGGTCGAAAACTTCCCCGGTTTCCGTGCCGGCATCATGGGCCCGGATCTGATGGAGGAGATGCGCGAACAGGCCAAGCGGTTCGGCGCCGATATCCGGACCGAGGATGTGGACGCCATCGACCTGACCGGCCCGATCAAGACTGTTACCGTCGGTGACGAGACGTACCAGGCCTACGCCGTAATCCTCGCCATGGGCTCGGCAGCGCGCTATCTGAACGTCCCGGGTGAGCAGAAGCTGCTCGGCCGCGGTGTCAGCGCCTGCGCTACCTGTGACGGCTTCTTCTTCAAGGGCCAGGACATCGTCGTGGTCGGCGGCGGCGACTCCGCGATGGAGGAGGCGACCTTCCTCACCAAGTTCGCCAACACCGTGACCATCGTGCACCGGCGTGAGGAATTCCGCGCCTCGCGCATCATGCTGGAGCGCGCCAAGGCCAACGAGAAGATCAAGTTCGTCCTCAATGCCGAGGTCGCCGCGGTCAACGGCGATACCGGCGTGACCAGCCTGACCCTGCGCGATACCCGCACCGGCGAGACCTCCGAGCTGGCCGCGACCGGCCTGTTCGTGGCGATCGGTCACGACCCGCGCAGCGAGCTGGTCAAGGATCAGGTGGCGCTGGACGACGAGGGCTATGTGCAGGTGCTGCACCCCTCGACCGCCACCAAGGTGCCCGGTGTCTTCGCCGCGGGCGATCTGGTCGACCACACCTATCGCCAGGCCATCACCGCCGCGGGCACCGGCTGCCGGGCCGCAATCGACGCCGAGCGTTGGCTGGCCGAACAAGGTGACATCGCCTCGAACACCCTGGATCACGCCGGCAACTCGATTGCCGTGCCCGCCAACTGATCTCATTATTTCTGCACTACCCGCGGCGCGAGCGACGGGCCCGGGGAGCGCCGCAATTCAACAAAGGAGATACCCATGTCCGAGAACACGGTCACCGTGACCGACGCGTCCTTCGCCGAGGATGTGTTGCTCAGTGCGAAGCCCGTCCTCGTCGACTTCTGGGCCGACTGGTGCGGCCCGTGCAAGATGGTCGCCCCGGTACTGGAGGAGATCGCAGGCACGCACGCGGATAAGCTGACCGTGGCCAAGGTGGATGTGGATGCCAATCCGGGCGTCGCCCGCGATTATCAGATCCTCTCGCTGCCAACTATGATGCTGTTCTCCGGTGGCAAGCCGGTCAAGCAGATCGTCGGCGCAAAGGGCAAAGCCGCCCTGTTGCGTGAACTCGACGGCATTATCTGACGTATTCGTCAAAGGAACGCCGTCATTCGACGACGCGCCGTAGGATGCCTGGACGCCGGGAATTGCTGAATTCCGGTCCGGGTCTGAGACAATCGACCGACCTCCGGTCGTGCGACGGTGTGAGCCTTCGCATGAGTGGGTACCCGGGTGGACGGAAGGAAAGGGCTCTCACGCATGCACCGACTTCGTCACGGCGATACCGGTCCAGCCGTCGCCGAGGTTCGGAGCACCCTGGCAAGTCTCGGGTTTCTGCATACGCACTCCGCCGCAGCAGATCACGCTGATGCGCGAGAGTACTGGATGGACACCGACGCTTCCTTCGATCGCCAGCTCGACTCGGCGGTTCGCGCCTTCCAACAGCACCGCGGACTGCTAGTCGACGGGGTCGTCGGACCGGCTACCTACCGCGCGCTCAAGGAAGCCTCCTATCGCCTCGGTGCCCGCACGTTGATCTACCAGCTCTCCGCGCCGCTCTACGGCGACGATGTGGCAACGCTGCAGCGCAGGCTGCAAGACCTCGGTTTCTATGTGCACCGCGTCGACGGTTACTTCGGCCCGCACACCCATGAGGCACTCACCGCATTCCAGCGGGAGATCGGCTTGGCGGCGGACGGCATCTGCGGTCCGGATACGCTGCGCTCGCTGGAGCTGCTCGGGGCGCGCGTCACCGGCGGCAATCCGCATCGCATCGCCGAGGAAGAGGTCGTGCACCGGGCCGGGCCGCAGCTCACCGGCAAGCGGATCGTCATCGATCCCGGCCTCGGCGGCCCGGATAAGGGCTTCGCGGTGCCGACCGAGTACGGCGATGTCTACGAGTCGGAGATCCTCTGGGACCTGGCCAGCAGGCTGGAGGGCCGAATGGCCGCCACCGGCATGGAAACCTTCCTGTCGCGGCCGTGGGGCGCCAACCCGACCGATGCCGAGCGCGCCGATACCTCCAATGCCTTCGACGCCGATCTGATGATCTCGCTGCGTTGCGCGACCAATCCGAGCCCGTCCGCGAACGGTGTCGCGGGCTTCCACTTCGGCAACTCGCACGGGTCGGTATCGATGATCGGTCAGGTGCTCGCCGGCTTCATCCAGCGCGAGGTGGTTGCACGAACTTCGTTGCAGGACTGCCGAACTCACTCGCGCACCTGGGATCTATTGCGACTAACCAAGATGCCGACCGTCCAGGTCGATATCGGTTATCTCACAAACGAATACGATGCATCGGTCCTCACCAACCCACGGATGCGCGATGTCATCGCCGAGGCGATCCTTATCTCGGTAAAGCGGCTGTATCTGCTCGGCCAAGACGATCAGCCGACGGGCACATACACTTTCGCTGAACTATTGGCGGAGGAAATGGCCGCCGCCGACCGGATGTAGCGAACTTCCTTCTGAATCAATAGATTACGAACAACCAATATACTTCCGATACGAGTGCGCTCCTGCCGACGAAACTGTCAGCAGGAGCGCACCGTTATCTGTGCTGAGTCTCAGGGAGCTCCGACGCGGAAGGGCACGGTCAGCGAGGCCGCGGCGAGTAGCTGATCGAGCGCGCGCTCCACATCTTCCTTCCAGCCGTGATCGGAGTTCAGTTCCAAACGCAGCCGGGGAAAACGATGATGCGGCGCCACCACTTCGAAGCCCACGTCCTCCAGGAAGTCGGCCTCGATCATGCAGGTTTCCGGCGAACATTCGGTCGCCCTACCGGCCGAGGCCACATCCCGGACCGGTGAACCGATCCGCTCCATCAACCGCATCGAGCCGAGCGAACGGTCCGACATCGCGGTTGCCGGGGGATCGGTGCGAATCCCGAAGGCCTCCAATGCGCGGACGCCGCGACGCACCAGATCGGCCACCACGGCCGTCATGAGGCGATGGGCTATGTCGGCATCCTGGTAGGGGAATTCGGCCCGCAGTGTGGTCAGCAAGACCGCGTCCGGGCTGACCGGCGATGTGGGGAAGAGGCCGGCACGCGGTACGGCGCTCGGTGGCGAATACAACGCACACCCCGCGACCTTGCCGTCCACGTTCGCGACCTGACCGCACGAACCCCACTCCAGCATGACCGTGGAGAGCCAGGCCTCCTTCTCGAAGACCGGATCACTGAACTCACGGGAGGTCGCGGCCACGGCCGGATCGATCTCCCAGAACACGCAACGCCGCGCATGCGCGGGTAGCTTATCGAGTCCGCCCAGGGTTAGTGCTGTGACGCTGGTCGACACCGCTCTGCTCAGCCTCCAGCTATCCGATTCATCCACGCTCACGCTGCATTCACTCGCCAGCAAGAATAAGCGATCAAAGCGAACCCGCCTCATTCCACGTCGCCGTGCTGTTGCTAAGGAGCCGCTCCGTAGGCCGTTTCCGCGCCGTCACAGTGACGTTTCGACGCCGGACCGACTGCCTACCGGAAATACACGGCTATTTTGCCACTTCTGTCACTTGCCGAGCTGCTGCTCCATCATGCCTACGATGCGTTCGAGGTCTTCGACCGAACCGAATTCGACAACGATCTTGCCCTTCCGCTTGCCGAGGCTCACGGTGACGCGAGTGTCGAATGATTCCGACAATCGCTCGGCCACATCCTGTAAACCCGGCATATGAATCGGCTTGCGCCGGGGGGCAGGGGGAGCGGCCGTATCCGGATCCCGGTTCGCCAGGGTGACGGTTTCCTCGGTGGCCCGGACCGACAATCCCTCGGCGACGATGCGGGCGGCGAGTACCTCTTGGGCGTCGGCGCCTGCCTCGAGGCCGAGCAGCGCGCGAGCGTGCCCGGCGGACAGTACGCCGGCCGCGACCCGACGCTGCACCGGGATCGGCAGCTTCAACAGGCGAATCATATTCGTCACCACCGGTCGGGATCGACCGATTCGCGTGGCCAATTCCTCATGGGTGACATCGAATTCCTCGAGCAGCTGCTGATAGGCCGCCGCCTCTTCGAGCGGGTTCAGCTGCACCCGGTGGATGTTCTCCAGCAAGGCATCCCGCAGCATCGCGCCGTCCGCGGTCTCGCGGACAATGGCCGGAATGGCCGCGAGTCCGGCCTCCTGGCAAGCGCGCCAACGTCGCTCGCCCATCACGATCTGATACTTGTCCACCCCCGGCTCCAGCCGACGCACCACGATGGGCTGCATGAGGCCGAATTCCTTGATGGAGTGCACCAACTCGGTGAGCGCGTCTTCCTCGAAAACGTGTCGCGGCTGCTTGGGATTCGGTTCGATCTGCTCCGGCGGAATTTCCCGATAGGTCGCACCACCATCCGACAATTGCTCATCGCCGGGGTCAGGGACCCGGTGCAGGAAGGCGGAAGCCGGCTGCGGTCCGATCGGATCGATGCCGATGACGACATTGGCTGCGGCGCTGCCGAGTCCCGGTGTGGCACCGAGCCCCGAAGTGGCACCGAGCCCCGGTGTGGCCGCCGGCCCCGTCGGAATCAACGCGGCAAGTCCGCGGCCTAGTCCGCCCTTCTTCGCCTGAGTCATCGGTTACCGACCCTTTCCTCGTTCGTCACTGCGCGCGCTCTGCCGCACCCGGCCGAACCACCGGCCGCGCGGCCATCTCGCGACCGGCGTCCAGATAACTCATCGCACCCCGGGAGCCTGGATCATAATCGAGCACCGTCATGCCGTAGCCCGGCGCTTCGGAGACCTTCACACTGCGGGGGATGACCGACTTCAACACCACATCACCGAAGTGCCCACGTACCTCCTCGGCGACCTGGTCGGCCAACTTGGTCCGACCGTCGTACATCGTGAGAATCACTGTCGACACATGTAGTTCGGGATTCAGATGCGACTGCACCAGACCGATATTGCGGAGCAACTGCCCGACACCCTCGAGGGCGTAGTACTCACACTGGATCGGGATCAGCACCTCCTTGGCCGCGACGAGCGCATTGACGGTGAGCAGACCGAGCGACGGCGGGCAGTCGATCATGACGTAATCGATGTCGTACCCGGCGATATTGGCCTCCTGGATGGCGGCCTTGAGCCGCCCCTCCCTGGCCACCATGGAAACCAATTCGATCTCAGCGCCGGCCAGATCGATGGTCGCCGGAATGCACAGCAGGCGCTCGCTGTGCGGACTCCGCTGAATCGCATCCCGCACCGACACCTCGCCGATGAGGAGTTCATAACTCGACGGGACACCCGAGTGATGTTCGATGCCCAGGGCGGTGCTGGCATTGCCCTGAGGATCGAGGTCGATCACGAGAACCGTCATCCCGGTATGCGCCAGGGCGGCCGCGAGATTCACGGTGGTTGTCGTCTTACCGACG
This sequence comes from Nocardia sp. NPDC049707, assembly GCF_040674855.1. Classification (NCBI taxonomy): domain Bacteria; kingdom Bacillati; phylum Actinomycetota; class Actinomycetes; order Mycobacteriales; family Nocardiaceae; genus Nocardia; species Nocardia sp. NPDC049707. Next base: position 15,754 of record NZ_JBFANN010000005.1, read on the forward strand.
CCCCCCTTTTGATTGGCGATGGTGATGATCCGTTGCTCGCGCGGTTTCGGCACTGTCACCTTTCCTGGATGCAATATCTGGCTTGCACGTTGGGCTTCGGCCGCTATCGGGGTCTCGCTCGGGGAGATGTGCCCGAACGGTGTGCTTCCAAATGCCTCCGCATCGAAGGTGCTGGAGTCCAGCATCCCCGGCACGCGCGACGCTGTTTCCCGTGAAACATTCGCCGGACCGCTCGACATAGACAGCTCCTAACGCGAGAACCTCAGATCACATGCGCCCGACCGAATTCGACGCCGTGTCATCACTAGCCGTGTCGGATCGAACTTGATGCTCAATCGGAACGGCGGCGTCCGCTCGACCGAGCGAAGCTCTTGCCGCTGCGGCACCCACATCCATCCGTGGCAACAACGCTCACGCCCGACGCTCACTAGCTTGCCAGCACTCAGCGCGATAAGAAAGCTGAATCGCGGCATCACGCAAAGGACACGCGAATCTGTACCGAATCGCATCGCTGCGAACAAGATTGACGCACCCGATCCGCTGCTTCACATGAAATATGAAGCCCCGGACCGACACCGAAGTTCTGTTTCACATGAAACATCGAATATGCCCCGAGGGAGCGGGTGGCCCACGTTGGGCGCTCTCGCATCCAATGAGCCCGACGGAATGGGGATCATCGTTTTCTCTAGCCGGGGACATGGGATTCGAAACGTCACGTGAAGTTTCGAGTTGCAGCCCGCCGAGATACAGACGCCCAGACACGCCGTTTCACGGGAAACATTGCCGCGAATCGGCTGCTGCTACTTCGATTTCCGCGCCGACCTACCGGCCCGACGTGACGGACGCCCGGCACGCGGCAGCCGCTCCGCACTGATCACCAGAGTCGGGGTGGAGACGAGTCCGGCGCCGCATTCCACAACGGTCGCATTCCCCGCGCCCGCCTTCGCCAATTCCTCGCCATCGCGCTCGAGTTCCTCGGCCGCGCTGATTCCCTTCAGCGCAAGCATCCGTCCATGATCACGCAATAGGGGGACCGACCACTGCGCCAACTTCGCCAGCGGAGCGACCGCGCGAGAGGTCACCACATCCGCGCCGCCTGCTTCCTTCAGCACGCCCGACTGCTCCGCCCGACCGCGCACCACGGTCATATCGAGTCCGGCCGCCTCGATGAATTCGCTCAGAAAGAGCGTGCGGCGCAATAGCGGCTCCACCAAAGTGATCCGAAGATCGGGACGCGCGATCGCCAGTGGGATTCCGGGTAGTCCGGCACCGCTGCCGATATCGACAACAGTGGCGCCCTCCGCCATCAGCTCACCGACCACCGCACAATTGAGAATGTGCCGATCCCATAGCCGCGGCACCTCACGGGGACCGATCAGTCCGCGCTCGACGCCGGCGGCGGCGAGGGCGGCACAGTACCGACGCGCGAGATCCAGCCGGTCTCCGAATACCACCGCGGCCGCGGCCGGGGGCTCCAGCTCATTCGGCAACGCGGTGATGCCGCCGAGATCTCGTTCCACGTGAAACATCCTTCCGAACTCGAGTCGATCAGTGTGGCGATGGGGCTAGGGGAGGGGAGCGCATCCGAGACATGAAAAGGGCCTCCGGTCCGAAGACCGGAGGCCCTAATCCAATCACAGTGCACGATTCAGGCAGGCACCACGACAACGTGCCGATTCGGCTCGACGCCCTCGCTCTCGCTGCTGACACCATCGACGGCGGCGACCGCGTCGTGCACGATCTTCCGCTCGAACGGAGTCATCGGCGCCAACGGCTCCGGCTTACCGGATTCCAGCACCCGCTGTGCGGCGGCGGTGCCGAGCGCACTCAACTCGGAGCGACGCTTGGCCCGCCAGCCCGCCACGTCGAGCATGAGCCGGCTGCGCACTCCGGTGGCCTGCTGCACGGCCAGACGGGTCAGCTCCTGCAGTGCGTCGAGCACCTCGCCATCGCGGCCGACCAGCTTGGAGAGATCACGGCCGCCATCAATACTCACGACGGCGCGGTCACCCTCGACATCGAGATCGATATCGCCGTCGAAGTCGAGCACATCGAGCAACTGCTCGAGGTAGTCGCCCGCGATTTCGCCCTCTTCGATGAGAGCTTCCTCGGCATCGTTCGCGGCGTCGGTGGAGTCGGCCCCCGCATCGGCTTCGCGACCGCCCGCATCGTTCACCATCGTCGTCGTCGCCACAGTGGCGTCCCCTCCGTCGGTTTCAACAGTCATTTGATTTCCTCTTCATCTGCTCATCGCGCGCGACCGGCGACCGGCGCCAATCGGAGAACGCGAACAGGGTTGCTCAGAGATCCCGCAGGCGCGCGAGGTGTCAGCGCCGTCGCTTCTGGTTGGGGCGCCCACGGTTGCCCGGCCGCTTCTGCCCGCCCGAGCGCCGCTGTCCCGCCTTGGTCGGCGACTTCGCGGTGCCGTTGGTCGACGGTGCCGCGTCGACCGCATCCACGGCATCGGCATCCGCATCAACCGGTGTCGCGTCGGAGGGTGACTGCTTCTTCTTGATATTGACCGGTTTCGCACCAGGCTTGGGCGCGTTCTGTGCGCGCTGCTCCAGCTTCTGCTGCTTCTTGATTTCCTCTTCCTTCGCCATACGGCCGAAGACGAGGTGCTGCTGCCCGTAAGTCCAGATGTTATTGGAGACCCAGTAGAGCAGGATGGCGATCGGCAGGAACGGGCCACCAACGAGCACGCCGAGCGGAAACACCCACAGCGCGAGCTTGTTCATCATGGCCGACTGCGGGTTGGCCGCGGCTTCCGGACTCTGCCGGGCCACCGAGGCGCGGGCGTTGAAGTGCGTCGCCAGACCGGCGATCACCATGAGCGGGATGGAGACCAGCGCGATGCTCAGCTTGGTCGGCACGCCGCCGTAGTCGGCGAAGGCCTCCAGCTGGCCCGGCGGGCTGGTGATGTAGGCCGAGATGGGGGCGCCGAAGATACGCGCGCTCAGGAAGGACTGGACGTCGACGGCGCTGAAGACGTAGTTCGGCGTATGCGCATTGTCGTAGGCCGACATGCTGAGCTGGCCGATACCGGTGCCGGTGCGGTTGAACGAACGCAGCACATGGAACAGACCGAGGAAGACCGGCACCTGCGCCAGGATCGGCAGGCAGCCCATCAGCGGGTTGAAGCCGTGATCCTTCTGCAGCTTCTGCATCTCGGTCGCCATCTTCTGGCGATCGTTCTTGTACTTCTTCTGCAGCTCCTTGATCTGGGGCTGCAGTTCCTGCATCTGCTTGGTGGTGCGCACCTGCTTGACGAACGGCTTGTAGAGCACCAAGCGCAGCGTGAACACCAGGAACACCACGGCCAGTGCCCAGGTGAGTCCGTTGTCCGCGCCGAACGCGAACCCGAAGACCCGATGCCAGAACCAGAGGATCCAGGACACCGGATAGTAAATGAAGTCGAGCACGGCTCTATGCACTCCCGTCGTTCGTATCGCCGATCACCGCGCGCGGTGATCCTTTACAAGCGTGTGGCGCCGATGGCTGCTGGTCGGCGGCTGTCTCGTTCCGTTCGCGTGTTTTCCGCTCCGGAACGGGATCCCACCCACCAGGGTGCCAGGGTGCGCATTTCGCCAATCGCACGACCGTCAATCCGAGGCCGACGAACAGGCCGCGGGTGCGTAACGCGGTCACCGCGTACTCGCTACAGGTCGGGGTGAAACGACACACCGGCAGGCGCATGGGGGAGACATACGTCCGGTAGAGCTCGATCAGGAAGATCACCGTGTTCGCGGGTAGCCGAGCAACGGTGGAGCGCGCACTCATCCCGCACCGGCCACGGTAGCGGATGGGCGAATCATATCGAGCTTGCGCAGCGCGCCACGCAGCTGGCGGAGCAACTCTGTCGAGTCGGTGGTCGCGGCGCCGGGCAATGCGCGGATGACGATATCGGCATCGGCGGGCAGCTCGGCGATCACCTGACCGCACATATGACGCAGGCGGCGGGCGACGCGGTGTCGAATCACCGCGTTGCCCACCGCCTTGCTGACTATCAATCCGAACCGCGGACCGCCCACGCGGACCAACGATCCGGCCTCTGCCGCATCGCTTCTTCGTCCACTCTCGCCCACAGTTCCGTCATACCCGTGCATGAGCGCGTGTACGACCAGATCTCGCCTCCCGATTCGCTGGCCGCGGCGCACCGTCCGGGAGAAGTCGGCACGATGATGCAACCGATACGGCTCAGGCAACACCGGAGCGTCCGAGAGCGAGGATCAGGCAGTAAGGGACTTGCGGCCCTTGCTGCGACGCGCGGACACGATGGCGCGACCAGCGCGGGTGCGCATACGGAGACGGAAGCCGTGGACCCGCGCCCGACGACGGTTGTTCGGCTGGAACGTCCGCTTGCCCTTGGCCACGGTCGACACTCCTCCAGTAGGTGGGCGCCGTTCGGCGCCCAAAGCTTGTCAGTGATACGTCTTTGCGCGATGAATCACGAGGTGGTCATCATCGATGCGCGTCGGTCCTGGCGCACGAGGTCGATACGACCCGACACGGTCAGCACAGGACCGCCACCGCACCAAGGGGTGACTGTACGAGGGTACTGATCGGCAAAGTGCGGGTCAAACTCGGCCCATCCGTATCGTAGACTGCTCGGAACCGCCGCACCGGAGTCATCGCTTCCTGGGCATAACCGTGAGTTCGTCCACACCCCGAGCCGCCGGCCGCCGCACCGACCAAGGTGCATAGCCAGGAGATTGCTGCAGAACCGCAGGTCCAGGCCGTATAGCGGCGGAGCGCAACCTCGTTTCACATTTCCCCAGGGTTCTCCACATCTGTGGATAATTGTGTGGAAAGACCCCTGAAGTGGCATATTCGTAGGGCCGACGGTGCCACGCCGCCGCCCGGATGGGGGACCCGGGCTGCGTCCGAACCGGTTACGGACGTACGCGGAATCACATCGACTCAGCCATGGCCGATACTCCGCAGAATCCGACCGTCTGCTCCTATCGCCTACTTCCGGGGAGGAAACTGCATGGACGACGAGCAGAACGTGTTGGCCACCGTGTGGCCGGAGGTGGTTACCGAACTCACCACCGGCTCGGCCGATGGTGCCATCCCGCCGGTGTCCCGGGCCCAGCAGGCCTGGCTCAAACTGGTCAAGCCACTGACCGTGGCGCAGGGGTTCGCCTTGCTCTCGGTGCCTTCGTCGTTGGCTCAGGAGGCCATCGAACGCGATCTGCGCGAACCCATTCTGCGTTCCCTTGGCCGTCGTCTCGGTCCGCAGGTCGAGGGCCTCGGCGTCCGGATCGCGGCGCCGGCGAACCAGCCGACCGAACGTCTCGGCAATAATCCGCGCCACGCGCGCATGACGAGTCGGCCCGAGCGTGGGCGCGACAGCGGGCGCGGTCCGGCCGGCTATCCCGCGCCCGACTATCCCGGACGCAACGACTACGCCCCGCCGCGTTATGCCCAGCCCAGTGATTACCCGGCGGTGCCCGACTACCCGGCGGGACCGGATTACGCGGCGACACCCGACTACGAGCCCGCGCCCGAATACTCGGGGGCACCGGAGTACCTGCCGGTGCCCGGATACGAAGTGGCGGGGGGATACCCGACCGACGAATACCAGACCCGCGGGGACTATCCGAGCCAGACCAATGGCGAACGGCAGGAGCCGTCGCCCGCGCCGCGGCGCGAATCCGGACTCCCGCCGCGCCGCGATTCGGTACCGCCCGGACAGGAGTCGCTGTTCAATCCGGAGCCGACACCGGAACCGGTGCGGGCGCAGGGCCGGGCGCCGCTGCGGGAGGCGGCACCCGCGCGAGAATCCCGCCCGAGCAGCGATCCCGCCATCGCGGCCGCGCACGAATCGGTCCGCGAGCCGATCTCGGACAACGCGCACGATGACGAACCGGTCGTCAATGTCCGCAATTCGTGGCCTACCTACTTCACCAAGTCGCAGGAGAATCCGGCGCCGTCGAATTCCTCGGCGAGCCTGAATTCGAAGTACACCTTCGAGACCTTCGTCATCGGCGCGTCCAATCGCTTCGCGCACGCCGCGGCGGTCGCGATCGCGGAGGCACCCGCACGTGCCTACAACCCGCTGTTCGTCTGGGGCGCCTCGGGTTTGGGCAAGACCCATCTGCTGCACGCGGCCGGACACTATGCCCAGCGACTGTTCCCTGGCATGCGGGTGAAGTACGTATCGACCGAGGAATTCACCAACGACTTCATCAACAGTCTGCGCGACGACCGGAAGGTGGCATTCAAGCGCCGCTACCGCGAGACCGACATTCTGCTGGTCGACGACATCCAGTTCATCGAGGGTAAGGAAGGTATCCAGGAGGAGTTCTTCCACACCTTCAACACCTTGCACAACGCCAATAAGCAGATCGTGGTGTCCTCCGACCGGCCGCCCAAGCAGTTGGCCACGCTGGAGGAGCGGCTGCGGACCCGGTTCGAATGGGGCTTGATCACCGATGTGCAGCCGCCGGAGTTGGAGACGCGCATCGCGATTCTGCGCAAGAAGGCACGGATGGACCGGCTCGACGTACCGCACGATGTGCTGGAGCTGATCGCCAGTCGGGTCGAGCGCAATATCCGCGAGTTGGAGGGTGCGCTGATCCGGGTGACGGCCTTCGCCTCACTGAACGGCCAGGCGCTTGACCTGCCATTGGCCGAGGTCGTACTGCGCGATCTCATGCCGGATACCGCGACGCTGGAGATCAATGCGGCGACGATCATGGCCGTCACCGCCGAATACTTCAACACCACGCTCGAGGAGCTGACCGGGCCGGGTAAGGCTCGGCCGCTGGCCCAGGCCCGTCAGATCGCCATGTACCTCTGCCGGGAACTAACGGATCTGTCGCTGCCGAAGATCGGCCAGGCCTTCGGTCGCGACCACACCACGGTCATGTACGCAGAGAAGAAGGTGCGCAAGGAGATGACCGAGCGGCGTCGCGTATACGACCAAGTGCAAGAACTAACAGCCCGGATTAAACAGCGTTCGCGCTGACCAGCACTAACACCCCGGCACCGCCTCTGACCTGGGGCGGTGCTTTTTTATGCCCTGTGGAGTCCTCGAGGAATTCCTGTGGAGTCCTCGAGGAAACTCCGAGTTGTGCACCGGTTCGTCCACAGGCTGTGCGGATGATCGTGGATCCGTTGCTAACAGGGGTGGAATCAACAGAGTCCACAGCCATCGCCATACACAGGCCCTGACCAGCAACGGACTCGGTCAGGGGCTTGTGGAATCCTCGAGGAGTCCATGTGGAGTCCTCGAGGATTCCTCGAGCTATCCACGATTCGGTGCACATGTGTGAACAACCCGGTGAATCAGGTGGAACAACTCGAGGAGCACTCGAGGATGAATGGTGAACAAACCCGCGACATCCACAACCCCCCTTCGTTCATCCTCGAGTCACCCAGTAGTCATCCCCACCGCGCCACACCCCCGGACCTGCGGATTCGGCCGCAGTCCACAGATTCCACAGTGCCTACTACTACTTCAGTTCTTCTTCTTGAAGATCTCTCTTCAAAACAGGATGTGTGGAAAGTCGATCGGTGAGCGTCGGCATCCGAACCGCTCGCCGAGACAAGCAAGGAGAAGAGCCCAAACACATCCGCGTGATCCACCCGCACCTGTTCTCCTTGCTCGATATTTCGGAGCGCGGTTCATGGGCGCTACACAGAACAACCGGAGGGTCGGGCTAGGTTCAGCTGGTCTGGACGAGTACGGTTCAATGTCGGTCGCCTATGCCAGACTGCAAGGCGGCAGGTACAGCACCCCCTTTTTCGAGAATCAACGCTGACGAGCCGACAGAGATCACGGAACCGGGAGAGGACAGATCGGGCGATGGAGCTGGCGAGTATGAAGTTTCGGGTCGCCCGAGAGGATTTCGCCGAGTCCGTTGCATGGGTGGCACGCAGCCTCCCGTCGCGGCCTCCGGTGCCTGTACTCGGCGGCGTACTACTCGTGGCGGGCGAGCACGGACTCACCGTTTCCGGCTTCGACTACGAGGTCTCCGCGCAGATGCGCGTCGCGGCCGAGGTCGCCGGACCCGGCGAGGTGCTCGTCTCCGGCCGACTCCTCGCCGATATCACCAAGGCGCTGTCCAATAAGCCCGTCGATGTCGCGGTCGACGGCACCCGCGTGTTGATCACCTGTGGTAGCGCGAAATTCTCCTTGCCGACCATGCCGGTCGAGGACTATCCCCAGCTGCCCGAGGTGCCCCAGCAGACCGGGCAGCTGAGCGTCGATGTCTTCGCCGAGGCGGTCGGACAGGTCGCGGTCGCCGCGGGCCGTGACGACACCCTCCCGATGCTCACCGGTATCCGGGTCGAGATCGAGGGGCCGCACGTCGTACTCGCGGCCACCGACCGATTCCGCTTGGCGGTCCGGCACATCGAATGGCAGCCCGCCCGCACCGATATCGAGACCTCGGTGCTCATTCCGGCCCGGACGCTGTCGGAGGCCGCGAAGACGCTCGGCCCATCGGATGCTCCCGTACAACTTTCGCTCGGCACCGGAAGTGGCGCGGACGGTCTGCTCGGCATCGTGAATGGGGGCCGTCGGACCACCACCCGACTGCTCGACGCGGAATTCCCCAAGTTCCGGCAATTGCTCCCCAAGGAGCACACCTCGGTCGCCACCCTCCCGGTCGCCACGCTGACCGACGCCATCAAGCGCGTCGCGCTGGTCGCCGAGCGCGGTGCCCAGGTACGGCTGGAATTCACCGGCGAGGGGCTGCTTCTCTCGGCCGGCGGCGATGACGCGGGCCGTGCCGAGGAGTGGCTGGAGGCCGAGTTCCGTGGTGAGGCACTGACCATCGCGTTCAATCCGGGCTACCTCATCGACGGACTCTCCGCGCTGCACGCCGATCGGGTCACCTTCGGCTTCACCACGCCGAGCCGTCCCGCGGTGCTGCTGCCTGCGAGCGACGAGGAACCCAAGGTGACGGAGTCGGGTGCGTTCGCCGCACTGGAGAGCCCGTACATCTACCTGTTGATGCCGGTTCGGTTGCCGGGCTGAGCATCGGCGCCGATGCGTTTTATCCACAGTCCGTCCACAGACAGTGGATGGACCCCAAGATGTTGTGGTCTGCGCCCGATTCGTCGCCAACAGCGGCGAAAAACGGCAATGACGACGGCCGGAGCGGAGTAGACAGGTGTTCATCCGGACGCTGTCACTGCGCGACTTCCGGTCTTGGGAGCACGCCGAGCTCGAATTATCCCCAGGCCGAACGGTTTTCCTCGGGTCCAATGGGAATGGCAAAACGAACCTGCTCGAGGCGGTCGGCTACCTCGCCACCTTGGGCTCACACCGAGTCGCCGCGGACGCGCCGCTGATCCGTATCGGCACCGAACGCGCCAGGATCGGCGCGACCGTCGTGAACGCGGGCCGCGAACTGCGCATCGATATCGAATTGAACCAGGGCGCCGCGAATCGCGCGCAGATCAACCGATCTCCAGTGCGCAGGCCGCGAGAAATCCTCGGCATTCTGCAGACGGTGCTCTTCGCACCGGAGGATCTCGCGTTGGTCCGCGGCGATCCGGGGGAACGGCGCCGCTTCCTCGACGAGTTGTGCACAGCCCGATTGCCGCGGCTGGCCGCCGTGCGCGCCGACTACGACCGGGTGTTGCGGCAGCGCTCGGCCCTGTTGAAATCCGCTGGGCGCCAGGCCCGCTCGAAGGCCGAACTCAGCACCCTGGACGTGTGGGACGGACATTTGGCGACCCACGCCTCGGTGCTGCTCGCCCAGCGGCTGCGCTTGGTGCACGATCTATATCCCTATCTCGCACACGCGTACTCGTCGATCGCGCCCGAATCACGTCCTGCGACAATCGGCTACCGGAGCGCGAGCCTGCCGCCGGAGTTCCTGGATCCCGGGCGCGCACCGCAGCCCGATGACGTCGAGGCGCTCGAGGCGATCATGTTGCGCGAATTGGCGGCGGCGCGGCCGAAGGAATTGGAACGCGGGGTCTGCCTGGTCGGCCCGCACCGCGACGAACTGGATCTGATGCTCGGCACTGCCCCGGCGAAAGGGTTTGCCAGCCACGGTGAGTCGTGGTCGTTCGCGCTGGCGCTGCGGCTGGCGGCCTTCGAACTGCTGCGCGCCACCGGCGCCGAACCGGTGCTGCTGCTCGATGACGTATTCGCCGAACTCGATCGTCGCCGACGCACCGCACTCGCCGAGGTCGCGGCCGGCGCCGAACAGGTGCTCATCACCGCCGCTGTCGCCGAGGATGTACCCGCGGAACTTTCCGCGGTTCCGTTACGGGTGGAAACGAACGGCGGTGCGGACGGTCGGATCTCCCGGATCGTCGACCGGGAATCCGACGCCGCAACCGGTTGATCGGACCCGTCGGGTCCTGACCCACGTCGGTATGATCAGCCGCGATTGCACAGTGACGCGTCGGCAACCAACGCGCGAACGGCTGCGGGGAGAGGCGGACCTGGTGAACGATCCAACAGCATCGAATGCTTCCGCATCCGAGCCGGAACCGGAACTGCGCGGTATCGATCTGGCGCGGCGCGCGCTCGAGGAGGCGCGGGCGGCTGCCAAGGCCAGCGGTAAGTCGGTCGGGCAGGGCCGGGCATCGCCGCGTCGGCTGCGCACCGGAGCCCGCCGCCGCACCGGCTGGTCGGGCGCGCGGCCCGATGACCGTGACCCACAACTGCTTTCGAGTCTGGCCGGTGCCATCGCGAAGAACCGGGGCTGGTCGGCCAAGGTCGCCGAGGGCATGGTGTTCGGCCGCTGGGCCGGTGTGGTCGGCGAGGACATCGCCTCGCATGCGACTCCGGTGACATTGAAGGACGGCGTGCTGAGCATCACCGCCGAATCCACGGCGTGGGCCACCCAACTGCGCATGTTGCAGGGCCAGATCCTGGCGAAGATCAATGCGGCGGTGGGACAGGGCGTCGTCACATCTTTGAAGATCGCCGGTCCGGCGGCCCCGAGCTGGCGCAAAGGCGAGCGGCACATCAGAGGCCGAGGTCCGCGGGATACCTACGGATAAGCGGCGGTCGGCGACACATCGATCAGTTTCACGTGGAACGCCGCGGGCCGCGAGCCATGGAGTCCGCTCCGTAGAATGAAATATGCAGTGCGCAGCGGCGCGCGTGGCCGCGATCGCGACTCCGCCTCACAGGCAACTCTCAGGCCAAATCTGATGGACTCAAAGAGGTTGAAGGCGGATCCGACCCGCGATCGACCGATTTCTCTCAGCCACGGAGCCGTTAGGGGTGTCGTAGGTGCATTGTGGCTTGGGTCTACCAGTAGGATGGTGGCGTAACTAGCGGCGAACTTTCGGCGCGTTCCGTACAGCTCGCGCGTGGACCCGTACTTCACGACCAGAAATCTGAAACCGGGCCCCACGTCTGCTGTCCGATCGCTGCGCCAAGGATCAGCAAGTAAGGAGAGCTACCGACCAGTGGCTGCCAAGGACTCCAACGCATCGAGCTCGACCAACGCGACGTCGGGCAAGCAGGACTACGGTGCCTCCTCTATCACGGTTCTGGAAGGCCTGGAGGCGGTTCGCAAACGCCCGGGCATGTACATCGGCTCCACCGGCGAGCGCGGTCTGCATCACCTGATCTGGGAAGTCGTCGACAACTCTGTCGACGAGGCGATGGCCGGCTATGCGAGCAAGGTCGAGGTGACCCTGCTCGCCGACGGTGGTGTCGAAGTGGTCGACGACGGCCGCGGTATCCCGACCGATATGCATGCGCAAGGGGTGCCCACCATCGAGGTGGTCATGACCCAGTTGCACGCCGGTGGCAAGTTCGACGGCGAATCCTATGCGGTGTCCGGCGGTCTGCACGGTGTCGGCATCTCGGTGGTGAACGCGCTGTCCACCCGACTCGAGGCCGACGTGAACTACGGCGGTTATCACTGGACACAGGAGTACAAGGACGCGAAACCCGGCAAGCTCATCCAGGGCGAACCGACCAAACGCACCGGTACCACCATCCGGTTCTTCCCGGACCCGGACATTTTCGAAACCACCACCTTCAGTTTCGAAACGGTCGCGCGTCGCTTGCAGGAGATGGCGTTCCTGAACAAGGGGCTCACCATCACCCTGACCGATCAGCGAGTGCATGAGGGCGATGTCACCGATGAGGTGGTCAGCGAAACCGCGGAGGCGCCCAAGCACCTCGACGAGGGTGCCCCGACCGCCGAGCCGAAGGTAAAGGCCCGGACCTACTACTACCCGGGTGGCCTCGAGGACTTCGTCAAGCACATCAACCGCACCAAGCAGGCGATCCACAACTCGCTGGTCTCCTTCACCGGTAAGGGCACCGGTCACGAGGTCGAGGTGGCGATGCAATGGAACTCGGGTTATTCCGAGTCCGTCCACACCTTCGCCAACACCATCAACACCCATGAGGGCGGTACGCACGAGGAAGGCTTCCGCGCGGCGCTCACCACGGTGGTGAACAAGTACGCGAAGGATAAGAAACTGCTCAAGGAGAAGGAGGGCAACCTCACCGGTGACGACATCCGGGAGGGGCTGGCCGCCATCGTGAGCGTGAAGATCGCCGACCCGCAGTTCGAGGGCCAGACCAAGACCAAGCTCGGCAATACCGAGGTGAAGTCGTTCGTCCAGCGAACCTGCAACGAGCACATCTCGCACTGGTTCGAGGCCAATCCCGCCGATGCGAAGACAATCGTGCAGAAGGCGGTTTCGTCCGCACAGGCCCGCGTGGCGGCGCGGAAGGCCAGGGAGCTGGTTCGGCGCAAGTCCGCAACGGATATCGGCGGCCTGCCCGGCAAGCTGGCCGACTGCCGGTCCAAGGATCCGAGCAAGTCCGAGATCTACATCGTGGAGGGCGACTCCGCCGGTGGCTCGGCCAAATCCGGCCGCGACTCGATGTACCAGGCGATCCTGCCGTTGCGCGGCAAGATCATCAATGTCGAGAAGGCCCGCATCGACCGCGTCCTCAAGAACAACGAGGTGCAGTCGATCATCACCGCCTTCGGCACCGGCATCCACGATGAATTCGATATCGCCAAGCTGCGGTATCACAAAATCGTGCTGATGGCCGACGCCGATGTGGACGGCCAGCACATCTCGACCCTGCTACTCACGCTGCTGTTCCGCTTCATGCGACCGCTGGTGGAGCACGGGCACGTGTACCTCGCGCAGCCGCCGCTGTACAAGCTCAAGTGGCAACGGTCCGATCCGGAGTTCGCCTACTCCGATCGCGAGCGCGACGGCCTGCTCGAGGCAGGTCTCGCCGGGGGCAAGAAGATCAACAAGGACGACGGTGTCCAGCGCTACAAGGGTCTCGGCGAAATGAACGCCAAGGAGCTGTGGGAGACCACCATGGATCCCTCGGTGCGGGTGCTGCGTCAGGTCACCCTCGACGATGCCGCTGCGGCCGACGAGCTGTTCTCGATCCTGATGGGCGAGGACGTCGAGGCACGCCGCAGCTTTATCACCCGCAATGCCAAGGACGTTCGCTTCCTCGACGTGTAACCGGCGTGACGCGTAATTCCACGTCCGGTGCCAAAGGAGACTTTTAGATGACTGAAACCACCCTGCCACCCAGCGGCGGAGCGGGTGACCGGATCGAGCCGGTCGATATCCAGAACGAAATGCAGAGCAGCTACATCGATTACGCGATGAGCGTGATCGTCGGCCGCGCGCTGCCCGACGTCCGCGACGGCCTCAAGCCGGTGCATCGCCGCGTGCTCTACGCGATGTACGACAACGGCTACCGGCCCGACCGCGGCTATGTGAAGTCCGCCCGTCCGGTCGCCGAGACCATGGGCAACTACCACCCGCACGGTGACGCCTCGATCTACGACACTCTGGTCCGCATGGCCCAGCCGTGGTCGTTGCGCTATCCGCTGGTCGACGGCCAGGGCAACTTCGGCTCCCGCGGCAATGACGGCGCGGCCGCCATGCGGTACACCGAATGCCGCCTGACCCCGCTGGCCATGGAGCTGTTGCGGGAAATCGACCATGAGACGGTCGATTTCACGCCGAACTACGACGGTCGCTCACAGGAGCCGACGGTTCTCCCCAGCCGGGTGCCCAACCTGTTGATGAACGGCAGCAACGGCATCGCGGTCGGTATGGCGACCAATATCCCGCCGCACAACCTCAATGAGTTGGCCGAGGCGATCTACTGGGCGCTGGAGAACTACGACGCCGACGAAGAGGCGACCCTGGCCGCCTGTATGGAACGGGTCAAGGGTCCGGACTTTCCGACCTACGGCCTCATCGTCGGTAGTCAGGGCATCCAGGATGCCTACACCACCGGTCGCGGTTCGATCCGGATGCGCGGTGTTGTCGAGATCGAAGAGGACAACCGCGGCCGCACTACGATCGTCATCACCGAACTGCCGTACCAGGTCAACACCGACAACTTCATCAACTCCATTGCGGAGCAGGTGAAGGACGGCAAGATCGCGGGCATCTCCGATATCCACGACGAGTCCTCGGACCGCGCGGGTATGCGGATCGTGGTCACCATCAAGCGCGACGCGGTTGCCAAGGTGGTGCTGAACAACCTCTACAAGCACACCCAGCTGCAGACCAGCTTCGGTGCCAATATGCTCTCGATCGTCGACGGCGTGCCACGCACGCTGCGCCTGGATCAGATGATCCGGCTCTACGTCGAGCACCAGTTGGAAGTCATCATCCGGCGTACCAGGTACTTGCTGCGCAAGGCCGAGGAACGGGCCCACATCCTGCGCGGTCTGGTCAAGGCACTGGACGCGCTGGACGAGGTCATCGCGCTGATCCGGCGTTCGGCCAATACCGAAACCGCGCGCACCGGCCTGATGCAGTTGCTGGATATCGACGAGATCCAGGCCACCGCCATCCTCGATATGCAGTTGCGCAGGCTGTCGGCCCTGGAGCGGCAGAAGATCATCGACGAGTTGGCCAAGATCGAGGCCGAAATCGCCGACCTCAAGGACATTCTCGAGAAGCCGGAGCGGCAGCGCGCGATCGTGCGTGACGAACTGGTCGAGATCGTCGAGAAGTACGGCGACGAGCGGCGCACCAAGATCGTGGCCAATGACGGCGATATGGCCGATGAGGATCTCATCGCCCGCGAGGATGTGGTCGTCACCGTCACCGAGACCGGTTACGCCAAGCGCACCAAGACCGACCTGTACCGCAGCCAGAAGCGCGGCGGTAAGGGCGTGCAGGGTGCGGGCCTCAAGCAGGACGACATCGTCAAGCACTTCTTCATCAGCTCCACGCACGACTGGCTGCTGTTCTTCACCAATAAGGGCCGGGTGTACCGAGCCAAGGCCTACGAACTGCCCGAGGCCAGCCGGACCGCGCGCGGTCAGCACGTCGCGAACCTGCTGGCGTTCCAGCCGGATGAGAAGATCGCCCAGATCATCCAGATCAAGGGCTACGAAGATGCGCCCTACCTGGTGCTCGCCACCAAGAACGGCCTGGTCAAGAAGTCGAAGCTGTCGGATTTCGATTCCAACCGCAGTGGCGGCATCGTCGCGGTGAACCTGCGCGACGACGACGAATTGGTCGGCGCCGTACTGTGCTCGGCCGATGACGATCTGCTGCTGGTCTCCGCGCGTGGCCAGTCGATCCGCTTCTCCGCCACCGATGAGGCACTGCGTCCGATGGGCCGCGCCACCTCCGGTGTGCAAGGCATGCGGTTCAATGCCGACGATGAACTGTTGTCGCTCAATGTGGTTCGCGCCGATACCTATCTGCTCGTCGCGACCTCCGGCGGTTATGCCAAGCGAACCGCGATCGAGGAATACACCCCGCAGGGCCGTGGCGGTAAAGGCGTATTGACTATTCAATACGACACCAAGCGTGGCACCCTGGTCGGTGCGCTCATCGTCGACGACGAGGATGAGTTGTATGCGATCACGTCCGGCGGTGGCGTTATCCGGACGGCGGCCAAGCAGGTTCGTAAGGCTGGACGACAGACCAAGGGCGTGCGATTGATGAACCTTGCCGATGGCGATACGTTGCTTGCTATCGCGCGCAATGCCGACGAACCTGATCCTGATTCGATCGTCGGCGGAAACGGCGACACCGGTTCCTCTGAGCAGTAACCCCACAGCGGCGGCAACGAACGGATCTAAGGATTCCCATTGACCACGAATCAGCCGAACGACGAGCGGCACCCGACGAACGGTGTAACCGAACGGATCGCACCGTCACCGATTCCGCCGCGGCCGATCCCACGGCCGGTCGCATCGGCCGAGAACGGCCAGCCGAGTGGCCCGCAGGGAGGGGCCCAGCCGCACGAAATGCACAGCCAGCCAGGCGAAGTCGCGTTCAACGCGCCGGAGTCCAGCTCGGGTGCCGACGAGCGCCCGGCTCGGCCGGGTAACTCTGGCGAGTCGGCCGCTCCGGAGGCAGGCGACCGCTCGCCATCGAACGGCGGCGGTCAGTCGCCCTTCCAGGAGGGCTGGTCGCAACTGCCGCAGCGGGAGCCGCAGTCGAACCTGTACCGCCCTGGGCAGTCGCCGGTGACCGGTCGCCCGAATTCCCCGGGTGGTGGACTCGGTGGTGGGCTCAGCAGTGGCGGCCTCGGTAGCGCCGGTCTCGGTGGCGGCAATGCCCGCACCACCGCGGATCTCGCGGCCAAGGCGGCGCGTAAGGAAGCGGCGATGGTGAAGTCCGTCGGCATCGACGGACCGACCCGTAGCATCGCGCGCCCGGAACTGATCAAGGACATGCCGGACCTGTCCGAGATCCGGCACCCGCTGCCGGTCGAGACCCCGGGCCCGAAGGCCGCCGCACCGGTCTCACCGGCGGTTCCGGTCGCGGTCGCGGCGGCTGTCACCTCGGGTGAGCCATTGCGGGCCACCGTGCAGATCCGCCGGATCGACCCGTGGTCGACCCTGAAGATCTCGCTGGTGATCAGCGTGGCCATGTTCTTTGTGTGGATGCTCGCGGTCGGTCTGCTCTACATCGTGCTCGAGGGCATGGGTGTGTGGGAGCGGCTCAATAGCACCTTCACCGATATGGTCTCCTCCGACAGCGGCTCAGTCGGTTTGGTCGACGCCGGTTCGGTATTCGGCTATGCGGGTGTCATCGGGCTGATCAATGTGGTGCTTTTCACCGCATTGTCGACCGTCGGTGTCTTCATCTACAACCAGTGCTGTGACCTTGTCGGTGGTATCCAGGTAACCCTGGCCGACCCCGACTAGAACGGCGTCGACGCGGCAGGTCCCCGCCCTCTCGTAGGGCGGTGACCGGCCGTTTTGGTTAACGGCGGACGGGTAAGGTAATCTCGTGCCTCGGTTCGGTTAGCAGCTCCGGCAGGTATCCGAACGAGAATAATAGGGGCCTATAGCTCAGGCGGTTAGAGCGCTTCGCTGATAACGAAGAGGTCGGAGGTTCAAGTCCTCCTAGGCCCACTCCCGGACATCACAAGTAGGGTGGGATTCATGAAAATTATTCTCACGGTCGGTCTCGTAGTCGCGGTTCTCATCGGGATCACCAAGCTGCGCAAGCGCGACGATGCGGACCTGTGGCACGAAGTCACCACCCGCTGAACTGTCTTCGGACAGTAGGGAATTCGGGGCCTTAGCTCAATTGGCAGAGCACTGCCTTTGCAAGGCAGGGGTTAGGGGTTCGATTCCCCTAGGCTCCACCGCACAGCAAAGCCGCAGGTCAATACCTGCGGCTTTGTTGCGTTTTGTGTAGTTATCCGAACCGTTTTCGTGCTGCGGTGGGCACAGCCCATGTGCCAGGTGGAGCCGCATGCGCGCACGGCTTGGAAGCCGTGTCGGTGGGGTGCTGGTTACGGGTATCTGATCGGGGCCCGGTCTAGTCGTACACGCTCACCCTTCACATAGCAGGAGCGAGTGATCGCTGATGCCGATGTGAGGTAGGTCCGACGGGTTGGTTGCGTCGGCCGCCGTGCCCCGTTGGCCGGATCCCGAAGGCGGATGAGGGTCGTTGATGGCGTCGATCGCGGGCATCCGCTACGGCGCCGCGAAGTCCGCGCGGTGGTCGTGGATCCAATGTCGATAGGTGCGTGGCTGTTCCGAGGGCAGGATCGTCGAAATGGGCGTCGGTTCGATCGGGTGCAGGATGGCGCGGTGGTAGTACCGCAGCAGTGAGTCGGCGATGTGGGGCGGGATGTGCTGCTCCGTCAGCAGTCGGTGACCGATGGCGGGCGAGACTTCTTCGAACCGGACCGGTTGGCCGAGGGCTTCACCGATCAACTCCGCTTGTCCGGCTTGGCTGATCAGCTCCGGTCCGGTGAGTACGGGTGCAGTCCCGGCGAGACTGTCTTCCAACATCGCGGCGGCCGCTGCGGCAGCCAGGTCTTGCTCATGGATCGGAGCGATACGTGACCGCGCATGGGCGGCGCGAACGACGCCGTGCGTACGAATCAGGGGTGCCCACCACACGGTATTGGTGGCGAACATGCCAGAGCGGAGGAATACCCATTCCAGTCCGGTCTGTTCGATGTGGCGTTCGAGTTCCCGGTGTGCGATACCGGTGTGATTGTCGGGATGGTCGTCGAGCACCGATGCGGAGGACAGCAGCACGATGCGCCGCACACCGTGCGCGACCGCTCGAGACAGGAACTGCTCGGCGGTGCCGTGCACCGCGGCGGCGTTGAGGAATACCGTGGCGACCCCGTCGAGCGGGAACCGTCCGTCCAGCGCCGATACCGTCTCGACGCCTGGAGGCAGGCCAGCGGCTGCGGGGTTGCGAGTGACGGCTGTGACGTCGGCGCCTGCGGCGTAGAGCCGCTCCACGAGGGCCCGGCCTACGTTTCCGGTAGCTGCCGTGATCAGAAACATGCGTGTACTCCTTGTTGATCGGAAAGTAGTTCAGTAGGTTCGTGCCGCGTCGCGGCCGGCGATGCGGCCCCAGGTGAGGGCGGAGGCGATCGTGAGTCCCCCCGCGATGGTGCCGGGCCCGAAGACGGCCGCGGCTGCATTCCCCGCCGCGTAGAGGCCGGGGATCGGGTGTCCTGTCCAATCGAGAACGCGGGCATGCCGGTCGATACGAGCTCCGCCCTTGGTACCGACCGCTCCCGGGTGGATGGGGAGGGCGAAGAAGGGGGGCTCGGCCACTGGGCCGAGGTTCGGATGCACCGCGGCAGGGTCTCCGAAAGCATGCTCATAGCGAGAGCGTCCGCGGCCGAAATCCTCGTCGCGACCGGTCGCGGCCATGTTGTTGAATCGGGTGATGGTGCTCGCCAAGGCGTCCGGGGCTATGCCGAGAAGAGTGGCGAGGTCGTGGATGCTGTCCGCTTGGATCAGCCAGTCCGGTGCCTGCGAGCCTGCGGGGATCCCTGCGACCGAGTACTTGGCACGGAACTGAGCGTCGCCGATCGCCCAGGCGGGCAGGTTTCTGAGCCGATGGGTGTTGGGGTCGAGTTCGGCGAACGCGGCGGCGCAGTTGTGGCTGGACTCGTTGACGAACCGGTGCCCGGCGGCGTTGACCCAGAGCACGTGTGGCAGTGACCGTTCCGGCAGCACCAATTGTGCCTGCGGTGTCGCGTCCGAGTTGGGCCAGACCGCGCCGGGGACCTGGTAGGCGGGCCAAGACCAGTACTCACCCGGGTATGCCATCGCCGCGCCGATCTGTCCCGCCAACCGCAGGCCGTCACCGTTTTGCACCGGCGGGGTCACTGGGTGTGTGAGCGGCCCGGACAGCAATCGCGACCGGAGGTCGGAGTCGTGTTCGAATCCACCAGTGGCCAGGATGACACCGCGCCGGGCACGTAGTGTGCGGGCGGCACCGTCCTGTTCGGCGCGGACACCCGCGATCCGGCCGTTGTCGGCGCGGAGCAATTCGACCGCCCGGCATCCGCGCACCAGACCGACTCCCATGGCCCGGCAGCCGTGCAGCAGCCCGATGACCAAGCCTGCACCTAGGGTCACCACCTCGTCCGAGCTGCGTTGCGCAATCAGTTCCAGCGGTGGCCGCCCGCCGGCGAAGAGGCTGTGTTCGAACACCTCTTGATTGGTAAGTACCGGTGCGAAAAGCGGTGCTGGCCAGACTAGTTCGTCGATTACGCCGAGGTCGCCGACAGCCACCGGGCGAACCTCGATGTGGCGGGACGAATGGCCGCCCGGCAGCTCGACGAAAGTGTCGGGATATGCCGTGACCACCGAGAATTCGATCGGGGTGCGTTCCTCGAGAAATCGCACCGTTTCCGGCGTCGTCCGCACGAACGTCTCGACCAGGTCGTCCGCACGCCCGGGGGCCGCGGCGCGGCAATAGGTCAGGGCACTCTCGGCGGAGTCGGGGCAGTCGGCCTCCTGCATTCGATGGTTGGCCGGCGCCCAGATCTGCCCACCCGAGACCGCCGTCGAGCCGCCCCACCGCGAGGACGCCTCCAGCACCGCAACCTCGGCCCCGCCGTCCGCGGCCGCGAGCGCAGCAGCCAAACCGGCTGCGCCCGAACCGATCACCACAACGTCCACGTCTTCCACGAGTCCTCCACATCTATTTGTTAACACGTTAACAAATAGATGTGGAGTGTCAAGATCGTGCGATCACACCATCGAGCAACGCGGTGAGTCCGTAGTTGTAGTTCTCCCATGGATGCGGCCAGTCAGCGGCCAGCGCGGCGATTGTGGGGGTCAGTTCCGAATCGGCTTCCATGATCATGCGCGCCTGACCGGGCTGATTCGGGTCGGAGCGGGCTCGATCGGACCCGCTCCGGATGGTGAGGACGCCGACCGTGAACTGCCACACCGCGCGGTATGCGGACGCCGCCTGCTCGCGGTCCAGGCCGCAGGCCAAAAATGCCTGCAAGATCTCCTCGACCACCCACAAGATCGCCCGGCTGGCAAGATCCCCGCCGACCAGGACACCCACCAACCAGGGGCGCGCAGCAAGAGTGTCGTACAGCAGCCGCCACAACACCACCAGTCGCTGCCGCGGGTCTTCGGGTAGATCAGGCCGCCCGAGCTCACCCGCAATGTCGTCCAGCAGCGCCAGCAGCATCTCGTCCTTGTCACGCACGTGCCGGTAGATCGCCGTGGGAGAGCTCGACAGCCGATCCGCGACGCGGCGCATGGTCAACGCGTCGATACCTTCGGACTCCACGATCTGTTGTGCGGCCGTGACAATCGCCTCGCGGGACAGTCTGGCCGGCCGACCCCGGCGCCGCATCGAGTCAGTCATCAGCACAGTCTGTCACCGCCACTGAACAACACGGTCATGTCGCCGAACGCACCCACATGCCGCATACCGAGCGCTTTCTGCTGGTCCCGACATATGCGTGTCGTCGCCTGACCGGCTTCCGCTCCCACCGTAATTGCATTTCATCCCCGTGAACGGAATGAAATGCAATGGAATGAAATCCAATCTCAAAGCTGTCTCACCTGACACCCCAGCGATAGAGGGTGTTGCGGCATCCGATGTGACATTGCGGCCGCCGATGTCGCAGCGTTCAGCCGGCCTTCCATTCGAATCTGTGTGTCCCAGCCCCCACGCGCTCGACCCGGCCGTCGCCGAGCCGGATGTCTCCGGTCGCCCCCGGTGGAATCGTCACGTCCAGTTCGACCCGCTCACCGTCCACCCGCCAACTGCTGCGGGCGGCCCCGAAAGGGGTGGTAATCGATGCCGATGCATGGGTGAGGCCACCGCCGACGAACGGCTGGACCCGGACGACGCGATAACCTGGCTCGGCGGGAGTGATTCCCGCAATCCCTTCGATCAGCCATTGCACCACCGCGCCGAACGCGTAATGGTTGTGCGATCCTTTGCCTTTGCCGTTCTTGTCGTAGGCGTCCCAGGTCTCCCAGACCGTCGTCGCGCCACGCTCGATCTGGTGCAGCCACGACGGGCTGGTCGTCTGCAACAACAGGTCGAAAGCCAGTTCCGCGCGGCCGTTGTCGGCAAGGACCGGCAGGATCATCGACGTGCTCAGGAAGCCGGTGCCGACATGATTGCCTGCCTGCTCGATCAGCTGCGTCAACCGTTCGACGACCCCCGGACGCTGCTCCGGGGTGAGCAAATCGAATGCCAGCGCACGCACGTAATCATCCTGGTGGTCCGCCCCGATCCGGCCATCCGGCTGCACAAACGCGGATCGCCATGCGTCCCTGACCCGTTCGGACAACTCGGCGTAGTGCTGGGCATCGGCAGTCGAGCCGATCACCTCGGCGATACGGGACATCAGCATTGTGGAGTGGGCGAAGTACGCCGTCGCGACCACCGGCCGGTGCCACAACAGATCCCGTGCGAGCACCGCGAAGGGCTCGCCGGGTCGCAGCCATTCCCCCCAATGAAAACCGGTGTCGAGAATGTAGCGCTCCCTCGCACCGACACGTTTGCGCAGCACCCGTGTCGGTGAACGCTTCGTCCGGGCGGTGTGCTCGAGATGGTCGACCCACCGCCGCATGCTGTCGTACTGGCGGCGCAACACCGTCGCGTCGCCGTAATACCGATAGAGCGTCCACGGGAGCATGACGGCGACGTCGCCCCAGCCGACCGCGCTCGCCGTGATCCGGACGAGTCGATTCCGCCCACCATGGAACGTGGATGTTTCGCGGGGGACGAACGGTGGCACGGTGCCGTCCGGGAACTGCTCGAGCGCCAGGTTTCGCAGATAGCGGTTCAGGTAACCGTGCGCATCGACGAGCAGAGCAGCGGTGGGCGCGAATACCTGGACGTCACCGGTCCAGCCAGACCGCTCACGGGTGGGGCAATCGGTCGGGGTATCGGTGAAGTTCGACCGCAACCCCCACAACACGTTGCGCTGCAGCTGATTCAGGCGCTGGTCGGAACACTCGAATGTGCCCGCGACCGGAAGGTCGGTGGACAACACCACCGCTCGCACGTCATCCGGGCACAGGGTGTCTTCGAGCCCATCGACCTGGATATAGCGAAATCCGTGAATGGTGAACCACGGTTCGATCCACTCGACACGACCACCCAGCGTCACCTCGTCACGCTGCGGCGCGACCTTCATGACGGGCGGCGCGTCGAGGTAGGTCAGGTCGAGTTCTCCGTCGGGAGCGAGTAGTTCACTGTGGGTGAGCCGGACCTGCGAGCCTTCGGGTCCGGAAAGCCGGATTCGGACCACGCCGGCCATGTTCTGGCCGAAGTCGACGATCTGCGCACCGGACGGCAACCGGGTGATCGTTCGCGGCGTCAGCGCGTCGATCTCGCGTACCGGCGGGAGTTCTTCGGCCACCAGCGAGCGAGACGCCGGCGGCAGCACCTCTACCGGCGACATCCGCGCGGGCGGGTTGTCGCCGATCAGCCAGTCGTCGTCCGAGATACGCAGGTCGATGTGCTCACCATGCATCGGGTCCGAGGCAAGTATCCGTCCAGGTCCCCCGTGCCAGCTCGTATCGGTCACGACAGTGACGGTGCTGCCGTCGGCCAAGGCCAGTTCGATCTGCGCGAATCCCGCAAGCCGATCCCCGTACACCGCGCGCCGGGCGCTCATACCGATTCGCCCCCGATAGCGGCCGTCGCCGATCGCCAGCGCGATGATGTTGTGCCCACGTCGGAAGTTCTGCGAGACGTCGTAGGTTTGATACTCGACGATCTTGTCGAACGGCGTCCACCGCGGAACAAGCGCTGCGCCGGTCAGATCGCGACCGTTGACGAAGAACCGATACCAGCCCAGCCCGCTGACATAGGCCCGCCCGTGCACGACCTCCTCGGTCAACTCGACCGAACCGCGCAGGTACACCGCGGCGTCGGTGCTCGGCAACGTCAGGGGCGCCGCCGTGATCCACTGTGCGGACCATAACGCCGGATCCAGCACCCCGGTCTCGAACGACGCCGGATCGCTCCACTGCCCGGTACCACCCTGGGAATCCTCCAGACGAACCCGCCAGTGATAGCGACACCGCGACCGCAGTGGCGGCCCCTGGTAAGCCACATCGAACGGTAACGCCGACTCGACCCGGCCGCCGCACCACACCAGCTCGACACCGAAACGCTCCGAACACGACACCTCGATCACGTATGCGACCTGCTCCGCGTCATCATCGGTGACCGGAAGCCAGGAGAAAACGGGAGCTGGGCTGTCGATTCCCAACGGAGCGGTCCACCCGTTGGTTCGAAGTCCTTTGGCGGTCAACGACATGCTTCCTCCTCGAACAACAGCTCACTACTCGGTGACGAAATCGGCCATCATGGCCATGTCCTCATGCTCGAGGTGGGGCAGTACGGCATGTAGGTCCCGGGGTGGTTGGAGTCTGAGAGGATTCGGCGCCGTGACCGAATAGGTCGCGTGCTCGGCGGGTGATGTTTCCTAGACCAACTCGACCTCGTCGAATCCGACGGTCAGGCTGTGGCGCCGCTCTCGCAGCACGCCTCCTTCCCGGTGGACGAGGCCCTCGCCGAAGTCGATGCGCAGTTCGGCGCGATGGGCGTTGACTTCCCGCACGACCCCGCAGATTCCGCTGAACGGTCCCTCCGGGAAGTAGACGACATCACCCGGCCCGTATTCGGTAAACCCCACGCCGCCACAGTAATCCAAGTCAACAACCTTCGGCCGTAGGTTAGTGGTGAGTTAGCTCGTTGGCCGGGTGCGTCAAATGACATCGCTGGTATGCGGGCCAGCGCGTGAGTGCTTCGCGGACCGAGTCCCGGCCTGATTCACAGGGCGACCGAGGCTTGCTTCAACTGGGTGAGCATCGTTTCATCGGGCCAGAAGCGGGCCTCGAAGCGGATGGGGGACATGGCGGGAATCGGTGTGAGGCCGGTTATTTCGAGGGCGGCGGTGAGCGGGACTGTGCAAATGAGAACGGCATTGT
The DNA here is from genome assembly GCF_040674855.1 of Nocardia sp. NPDC049707. Classification (NCBI taxonomy): domain Bacteria; kingdom Bacillati; phylum Actinomycetota; class Actinomycetes; order Mycobacteriales; family Nocardiaceae; genus Nocardia; species Nocardia sp. NPDC049707. Next base: position 40,416 of record NZ_JBFANN010000005.1, read on the forward strand.
TGTCGGCGTCGGTGCTGGCGAAGCTGATGTAGTCGGCGGCAGGGAGCAGGTAGTCGACGCCTTCGCCCCAGACGGTGTAGGTGTAGGGGCGGGTATCGGTGCCTGCCAGCTTTATCTCGCCGACGATGGCCATCTCCAGGTTGTAGCGGGTGAATTCGAGGTCGCGTTCGAGCGCCCGGTTGAGCCAGTGGGCCTGGACGGCGTATTCCCACATGGCCAGGCGGTATCCCGCGCGGACGGCGGTTCGGTGCTGTTGGTGTCGGCCCGCGCGGTCGAAGGGGACGACGGTGTCGTCCGCGTCGAGGGTGTAGCCCTGGGGCGAGAGCCGATGGTGTGCGTCCACATACTGTTGCTCGACCTGGCGGTAGATGCGGGCGAGCAGGTGTGGGATATCAGGGACCACGATCAGGGTGTCGATATCGGGAATGAAGACGACAGGGCGTCGGCCGGCGTAGCGCCGGCTGAAGCTCGCCAACCAACCAGGGGCGAGCGGCCAGGAGGTGAGGTATGCGCTGCCATCGCGATCGGTGCGGGAGAGGATGGCGTTGCCGCGTGGATCATGGGGCTGCGCAATGGCTTCCAGATTTTCTCGGGCCGCCGCGAAAACCTCGTCGGCCGAGACCGACCAGAGTGCCAGGGTCGAGTAGTTGATGACCGATCGCGCACTCGGTAGGTCGATCGCGACCAATTCGTCGACGAACGGGAAGGCCGGGCGGCTGAGGAAACGGGTGTCGATCTCGGCGGCCTCGGGCCAGCGGTGCAGCAGATCGTCTCTCGCTGCCTGTTTATAGGTCGTCGGACGCAGAATCGGCCGCAATAGCGGCCGGACTTCGGCCCAGCTGCCGTGTTGTGCAAGTGCCGCAAGGTGATCCGGCGGTGGATCATCGAAACTCCCCACCGCACAACCGTATCCGTCGCTTCGACGGCGCGCACAAGGGTCAGCTCGTCGCGGGCGGTCCGTGGCGGTCCAGGTGCAGGTAGGTGTAGCAGGTAGTGATCAGGCAGACCACGGTGGCGGCGATGAGCATGGCCCAGCCCGCGACGATCTGGCTCAGCAATCCGCCGAGCAGCGCTCCCGTGCAGAAGGCGGTATAGAGCAGGAAGTAGCCGAGCCAGTCGGCGTAATCGCCACCGCTGATATGGCGTTCGATGCCCTGGGCCATTTTGACCAGCGTGCCGGTGACGTAGCTGAGCGGAACAGAGACCTCGCCGTCCTTGACGAAGGAGGTGTTGAGGGCGCCGACGCCGAAGGTGACGAACAGGATCGGGATGAGGTCGATATTGGTGACGTTCGTTGCCCAGTAGCCGATGCCGTCCACCAGCGATGCCACGGCGAGGCTGAATGTGGTGAGCAGGGTCGGGCCGTGCGGATGGCCGGACCAGTAGCGCCTGCGGCACCAGGAGGCCACCACTACGCCGACGAGGAACGAGAGCAGCAGCAGCGCCGCGGCGATGGCGAGATGGGGTTCGTTGTGGAAGTAGCCGAGCACGGCGCGTTCGGTATTGCCGGTCATGAATGTCACGAAATAGCCCTCGGTATGCATGAACGCCGCGGCTCCGATGAGACCGGCCAGTGCGGCGAGTACCCACGACAACCGCGCCTCGGCGTTGTACAGCGCCCTTCGGCGCACGAGATCCGGTTTCATCACTGGTCAGGCTCCTCATACGGGGATGGCGAGTCAGTGATACTCGGCGATCCTGAGATTCTGCTGCTGCATCGCCGACGTTCCGGATAACGATTGCTCGGTCGTCGCTGTCTTGCCCGGTGCTGGCCAGGTGCTGTTCTCGGTTAGCGTGCACGAGTGGACTCTGTGTTCGACTATCTGCTGACCGAGGCGCTCGATCCGACACCGCTCGAGTCGATCACCGACGCGTGGGCGCGGCATCGGGCAGCCGCCGAGCGTTTCGACACCACGATCGATATCGCGATCGCCGGTGGATTCGGTGCGGACCGACTGGGTTTCGCATTCCTGTCCGGATATCAGCAGGCGCTGCGCGCGTTACTGCCCGAACTCCCGGCCGATGAGCTGGTCGCGGTCTCCGCGACCGAGGCGGGTGGCGCGCATCCGTCCGCGATCGCGACCGAGGTGACCGAGGCCGACGGCGGTTGGCGGGTGAACGGCACCAAGACCTTCACCACATTGGGGATACTCGCGCGCCGGCTGTTGGTGATCGCCAGCACGGGCACGGCGGCCGACGGCCGGAACCGGCTGCGCGCGGTCCTCGTCGATGCGGCCCAGCCCGGCGTCGGTGTGACGAATCTGCCCCGGACCCAGTTTGCCCCCGAAATCCCCCACGCCTCGGTGACATTCACCGACGCGGTGGCCGAGCCGCTGCCCGGCGACGGGTACTCCGATTACCTCAAACCGTTCCGCACCATCGAAGACGTCCATGTGCTCGCGGCCACGATCGGCTGGTTGGTGCGGATCGGGCGCGCGTCCGGCTGGCCGCGGGCGACGCTGCAGCGGATGCTCACGGCGGTGGCCTTCGTGCGCGGCCTCGATATGGATCGGCCGACCTCACCCGGGGGACATATCGCACTGGGCGGTGCGTACGCGTATTTCGAGCAGGTACTGACCGAATTGGAGCCGCTGTGGGTACAGGCCGATCCGGTCGTTCGCGAGCGGTGGGAGCGGGACCGTCGATTGCTGGCGACCGCCGGAAAGGTTCGGGCGCAACGGTTGACGGCAGCCTGGCGATCGGTGGGCACCGCGGAGAATCCGGCGGTGCCGACAGATAGCTGAGCTGGGGTGATCTGCCCCGGAAATGGGGAGCGGGCCTCGGCGAAGGGGGGGAGTTAGCCGAGGCCCGCGTATGGTCGGCCCGGGGGGGAGGGGCCGACGTGAATGATCCTACGCGATGATCCGGGATTGTGTGTGCGTGGGGATCGCCACTTTCCAAGATTTTTCGAGATGGCTCACCTGCGACGGGCGCGGACACCGGCCGAATAGCCGGACCGGTCGGTTGTCGGTCTGTTCACCGATTCTCTGACTGTTGTCAAAAATGTTGTTGCGCAGGGATTTACGGCTCGGGCTCGAACACGCAGCCCGGTCGAGATGAATGTGAAAACCATGCCGACCGGTTGCTGCGTGCCCGAAGTCGCTCCTCGGGTCTGTCGTCCGTACGACAGATTTGGCCGGATTTGCCGCGTGTCGTTCGGGTGCGGGCATGTCGGGCACATGGATCCCGAGTAGCGCCGGGCCCGAATCGGGTAGTGCGCTACCCGCGATCGGACGGATACCGGGCGCGATCGAACCGGTCGCATCCCGATCCGGCACCCCCCCGAGCACCGCCCGGAATGGGATGCGGCCGTTTGTGTTCGGTGGCCACTGGTGTCCGTCGATTACGGGGCAAGCCCAGGTCGACGAAAAATCACCGGAAATTGTCGGTGCCCAGGGCAATACTGACTCGAGTACTGGTCACCTCGCCCGAGCGAGCGAACCTCAGGAGAAGTATGCCCGACGCAATCGTCGCCGAAGGGCTGGTCAAAAGATACGGCCAGTTGGTCGCCCTCGACGGACTCGACCTGGCTGTGCCCGAGGGCACCGTCACCGCATTGCTCGGACCCAACGGTGCGGGCAAGACCACCACCGTCCGGGTGCTCACCACGCTGCTCATTCCGGATGCCGGCCGCGCGATTGTCGCGGGTATCGATGTGCTCCGCAATCCACAGGCCCTGCGCTCACGGATCGGCGCGTCCGGACAATATGCTGCCGTCGACGAATATCTCACCGGATTCGAAAACCTGGAGATGGTCGGTCGGCTTTATCACATGGGCGTGCAACGCAGTAAGGAGCGCGCTCGGGAACTGCTGGAGCGCTTCCGGCTCAGCGATGCCGCCGACCGGCCGGTCAAAGGCTACTCGGGCGGTATGCGCCGACGGCTCGACTTGGCTGGCGCGCTGGTGGCCAATCCACCGGTGCTCTTCCTCGACGAGCCGACCACCGGACTCGATCCGCGGGCGCGCCTCGACCTGTGGGATGTCATCGAGGAACTGGTGGCCGGTGGCACCACCCTCTTGCTCACCACGCAGTACATGGAGGAGGCCGACCGCCTGGCCGATGCCATCGCGGTGATCGACCACGGCAAGGTGATCGCCCGCGGTACCGCGGATGAACTCAAGACCCTGGTCGGCGGCGACCGCATCGAACTCACCGTCGACCACGCCGACAATCTCGCGGCCGCCCAGGAGGCGCTACAGGGTTTGGCGGATGGGGAGATCCATCTCGAACCCGGACTGCGCCGGATCACCGTTCCGGTCAGCGACGGATCGCAGGCGCTTGTCGCCGCCATCGGCCGGTTGAGCACGCACAATGTGCAGATCCACGATGTGGGTCTGCGTCGTCCGTCGCTGGACGATGTCTTCCTCACCCTCACCGGTCACGAGGCCGAGGAGTTGGTCAACGGCGATGGACGCAATGGCGACAGACCCGCGGATCGGCTCGACAAAGCCACGGACCGGCTCGAAGTAATGCAAGAGGGCAAGCGATGACCGCGGCGATCGTGGACACCGGAACAACCCGAATGCCGCTCGGCGAACGCCTCGTCATCGTCTGCACCGACAGCGTGACCATTGCGAAGCGGAATGTCATCAAGATCAAGCGCGTACCCGACGTGCTGATCTTCTCGACGCTGTCGCCGATCATGTTCGTGCTGCTGTTTGCCTATATCTTCGGCTCGGCGATCGAGGTGCCCGGCATGTCGGGCGGCTATCGGGAGTTCCTGATCGCGGGCATCTTCGCGCAGTCGGTGGTGTTCGGCGCGACGTTCACCGGATTGGGCCTGGCCGAGGATATGCAGAAGGGCATTATCGACCGGTTCCGCTCGCTGCCGATGGCGCCGTCGGCCGTGCTGGTCGGGCGCACCGTCAGCGATGTGGTGATCAATGTGGTCAGCCTGGTGGTCATGTCGCTGACCGGTTATGTGGTCGGCTGGCGGATTCGCGGATCATTGCTCGACGCGGTTCTCGCCTATGTGCTGTTGCTGCTGTTCGCGTACGCGATCTCCTGGATCATGGCCGTGGTCGGCCTGCTGGTCCGCGCGCCCGAGGTCTTCAACAATGCCAGCTTCATGGTGATCTTCCCGCTGACATTCCTGGCCAACACCTTTGTGCCGCTCGAGAATCTGCCGACGGCGCTGCGGGTATTCGCCGAGTGGAATCCGGTGTCGGCGGTCACCCAGGCGACTCGCGATCTATTCGACAATACCAATCCGATGGCACCGAAATCGGACGCCTGGTCCATGCAGCATCCGGTGGCAACCACGCTGGCGTGGGTGATGATCATCCTGCTGGTGTTCATCCCGCTCGCGCTGCGACAGTACAAGCGCACCGTCAGCCGCTGATCGTATTCGAGCGGCCGTCAGCGACCGTTGTCCGCGCGGGCGCCCGCCAATGGGGTGGGCGCGGAACCGTTGCGGGAGTATCCGATTCGCGGCGGCGCCGATGCCGGCTCCGGCGGTTGTGGACGCTTGCTACGGACCAACCAGGCCGCGCCACCGGCCAGCGCGACGACGACCGCGGCGATCAGTCGGTTACGAGAACGTGTGGAGGTGAGTAGGCGCCCCAGGGTCATGGGACAACTGTGGCACATACCCTCGCATCCCGCAGTAGTCGCAGATACGATTCTGCGCATCGGGACAACTGATTTCGTGGGCACATGGGTAACTCCCCGGGTACAGGCTAACTCAACCACGACGTTGCAGTCGGCCGCCTACGCTGCTGTCTTGCACCTGAGTCTGGCGCCTGAATTCGCGGGGAGGCGGATGAGCTCCCTGCGTGCCGGGGGACCGGTGTGGCGAACATGGATGTCTCGCTGGCTAGCATGACGGTGTGACCTCACCGAATCAGACCGCCGTGGCCACGTTGCACACCAACCACGGCGATATCAAGATCTCGCTCTTCGGTAACCACGCCCCGAAGACGGTGCGGAACTTCGTCGGCCTGGCCGACGGATCGGAACCGTACAAGACGGAGAACGCCAGCGGCGGCACCTCCGGTCCCTTCTACGACGGCGGGCGCTTCCACCGAGTGATCGACGGGTTCATGATTCAAGGTGGTGACCCGACCGGCACCGGACGCGGTGGACCCGGCTACGAATTCGGCGACGAATTCCATCCGGAGCTGCGCTTCGATCGCGGCTACCTGCTGGCGATGGCGAATGCGGGACCGGGCACCAATGGTTCGCAGTTCTTCATCACCGTCGGCCCGCAGCCGCATCTGAACCGCAAGCACACCATTTTCGGGGAGGTCGTAGACCCCGATTCGCGCAAGGTCGTCGATGCCATCGCGACCACGCCGACCGATCGCAACGACCGTCCCAAGGAAGCCGTCACCATCTCCAAGATCACTATCGAATAATCCGATGAATGCTCAACCGCCCGCACCGACGTGCGTCCGCCACCCCAATCGTCCTACGGGCCTGGCCTGCACACGGTGCGGGCGGCCGGCCTGTCCGGAATGTCTGCGACCCGCGGCGGTCGGCCAGCACTGTGTCGACTGTGTCCGTCAGGGGCAACGTGCGGTCCGGCCGGTGCGAACCGTCGCCGGTGCGCAGATGGCGCGGACCCCGATTCCGTATGTCACCTATGCGCTGATCGCGCTGAATACGATCGTCTTCGCGGTCACCGCGGGGCAATCGAAGAGTCTGGTGGAGAACACCGGGCATTCGGCGCTGTACATCGACTGGGTGCTGTATCCGCCGGCGGTGGCGCACGGTCAGTATGTGCGACTGGTCGGATCCGGTTTCCTGCACTACGGTCCGATCCACCTGCTGCTCAATATGTTCGCGCTGTACGTGGTCGGCCGCAGTATCGAGCCGGTGCTCGGACGGGTGCGCTATCTGGCGGTCTACCTGGTGTCACTGCTCGGCGGTTCGGCCGCCGTCATGGTTTTCGCGAAGGACACGCTGACCGCGGGCGCATCGTGTGCGGTGTACGGACTGTTCGGCGCGATCACCGTGGTCCTGATCCGGGTGCGGCAGAATCCGAATCAGATGTTGATCCTCATCGGCATCAATGTCTTCATCAGCTTCTCACTGCCCGGTATCTCATTGGCCGGACACCTCGGTGGACTCGCAGCAGGCACTCTTGCCGCACTCGGAATTCTGTTTCTGCCGCAGTGGTTGCGCGCGAAATCCCAAGACAACGCACGGCTGATCGGGTGGGCTGCCGTAGCCGCCGTCGGCGTGGCGGCACTTGCCGTCATCGTGGCCGCGGCGTTGACACTGCGGTAGATGCTTCACGTGAAACGTTGCCGCCGCGCACATCCGGTGCGCGGCTACTGCGCCAGTCCGTGTGCGACAAGGGATTCGAAGACCTCGTCCGGACTGGTGCCGAGGTCCCATCGGCCGAAGATCAGCAGGCGTTCGTCGCCGTGGTGCTCGACATCGATTTCGAGCATGGGATTCTTGCGACCGAGGCGGCGATAGCCGACGACTCGGGCCTGGATTATTTGATCGCGGGTGTACTCGGTTGGCCCGGTGAGGCTGCGAACCACCAGCCGCGGCGGTGGGTCGGTGGTGATGCTCAGGCGTGGGCGCTGTCGGAATCCGAGTCCGGCCAAGGCGAGCAAGCCGACCGCCGCCAATCCGATGAGCAGGCGACTCGGTCCGTCCTTGGCGAGGATGGCGGCACCGGCCAGCACCACGCCACCGGCGGTGACCGCGATGAGTGCTGCCATCGGCGTGGTCCAGGTGGTGCGTGGTACGGGAAACGGATCAGGCGAATCGGATTCGGGATCCACGTGTCACTTTCCCCAATCGTTCCTCGAGTTGTCCACACGGTTATCCACAGGTGTGCATGAATGACACGTCTGTGATCCCACCGCTACCGACTGCTTGCAGGTCGCTCGAAAGAGCCAGCTATTGCCCGGGTCAACGCCACCGCATGGTCATGATCAGGCCGATGACCATCAGACCGAAGCCGATCAGGAAGTTCCACGCCCCGAGATCCGCCATCCAGGTGATCCGGTCGTTGGCCAGGTAGTAGACGAGCAGCCAGACCAGCCCGGCCAGCATGAAGCCGAGCATGATCACGACATACCAGACGGGGGACGGCCCCGCCTTCACCTTGACCGGCGTGCGGCTGGCGGGATTGATCGTGTAATCAGTCTTCTTACGGACCTTGGACTTGGGCATGTCGTCCTCGTGTTCGGCGTTCAGGTCGGTACCGGCGGGCAGGATTCGGTTGAATTATGGCCGAGCTCGCGCACCACAGAACCCGACCCGGCGGGAGCCGAGACGGTCCGGGTGAGGGCTCAGGTCCCCTCCGGTCTGTCTCTAGGCTATCCCAACTGGTAATGCGCGCGACGGTCCGCCGGGTGGCCACGTAATCTCGACAGCATGCGTGTACTGGTCGTCGACAACTACGACAGCTTCGTGTTCAACCTGGTGCAGTACCTCGGCCAGTTGGGTGCCGAGGCCGTGGTCTGGCGCAACGACGACCCGAAGCTAGCCGATGTGGACGCGGTCGTCACCGAATACGACGGCATTCTGATCAGCCCCGGTCCGGGCACTCCCGATCGTGCCGGGGCGAGCATCGACCTGGTACATGCCTGCGCCCGGCACGGCATTCCGCTGCTCGGGGTATGCCTCGGCCATCAGGCCATCGGCGAGGCCTTCGGCGGCACTGTGACTCGCGCGCCGGAGCTGCTGCACGGCAAGACGAGCTCGGTCTTCCATCTCGGCGTGGGCGTGCTGGCCGGTCTGGCCGACCCGTTCACCGCGACCCGATACCACTCGCTCACCGTCCTCGAGCACACCCTGCCCGCGGATATCGAGGTGATCGGGCGCACCGAGTCCGGGATCGTGATGGCCATGCGGCATCGGACCCTGCCGATCCATGGCGTGCAGTTCCATCCCGAATCGGTGCTGACCCAGGGCGGGCACCGGATGTTGGCGAACTGGCTGGAGATATGCGGCGAGCGTCCGTCCGAGGGGCTGGTGGAGATGCTGGAGGCGGAGGTTGCGGCACTGGTGACCCAGTGACGCGACGACCCTATGTCCTGCTGTCCGTCGCGGTCAGTGTCGACGGATATATCGACGATGCCAATCCGCAGCGGCTGAAGCTGTCCAATGCCGCGGATTTCGATCGCGTGGATCAGGTGCGCGCGGACTCCGACGCGATCCTGATCGGTGCGGAGACGCTGCGTCGCGACAATCCGCGGTTGCTCGTCAACAGTGCGGACCGGCGCGCCGCGCGCATCGCGGCCGGAAAACCGGAGTACCCGTTGAAGATTGCCGTGAGCGCGCGCGGCGATCTGGATCCCGGGCTGCGGTTCTGGCAGTCCGGCTGCGAGAAACTCGTGTACACCACTCACGCCGGTGCGGCCAAGCTCGGCGATCGGCTGGCCGGTCTGGCGGAGGTCGTCCCGCTCGGTGCCGATATCGACCTGGGTGCGTTGCTCGACGATCTCGGCCGCCGCGGCATCGCCCGGCTCATGGTCGAGGGCGGCACCCGCATCCATACGGAGTTTCTCTCAGCGGACCTGGCCGACGAATTGCAGATGGCGGTCGCGCCGATCGTCGTCGGACATGCCGCGGCGCCGCGCTTTCTCGGGCCCGCGAGCTACCCGGCCCGCAGGATGCACCTGGCCGATGTCACTCAGGTCGGTGATATCGCATTGCTGCGCTATCTGCCGCGCGCGTCCGGCGGTACCCCCGAACAGACCGATATCCAATTCATGCGCCGGGCAATCGAACTGGCGCGGCTGTGCCCGCCGAGTCCGATCGCGTTCTCCGTAGGCGCGGTCATCGTTGCCGATGGTATCGAGATTTCGACCGGCTATTCGCGCGAGACCGATGAGAAGGTGCACGCGGAGGAGTCCGCGCTCGACAAGCTCGATGCGGACGATCCTCGGCTAGCCCGCGCGACGATGTACAGCACCTTGGAACCATGTTCCCAGCGCGCGACCACGACCCGGCTGCCGTGCACCGACCGGATTCTGCGGTCCGGGATTCCGCGCGTCGTCATCGCCTGGCGGGAACCATCGACCTTCGTGAGCAACTGTGTCGGGGTGGAGCAGTTGCGCCTGCGCGGCGTCGATGTGGTCGAATTGGCGGAGCTGGCCGAGGAGGCGATGTCGATGAATCGCCACCTCGATCTTTCCTGACCGGAGTCAGGGGCTGACTGCGGTGACGAATTCGCCGAGCTGATTGTCGTCGAGGTGGCCGGTCAGGTCGGGTTTCATGATGTCCCTGGCAGTGGTCATGGGGCTGCCTCCGGTTCCACGGTGGGTTGGATGAGCAGCCCCTACGCACGCCAATCGGACCAAGTGGTCCGTCTCCCGTATCAAGGCGCTATCACGGCGCACCGAGGACGTAGGTGGTGATCGACACCGTCCCGTTCTTCCCGATTGCCGATCCAGCCGCCGGCTGCTGGCTCACGATCCGGCCGATGGCGTTCGCATCGAAAGTGCCCTGGGTGGCTTGGGTGATCTGTGCCGAGGTGCCGGTCCATCCGGCCTGCCGCAGCTTTTCCACCGCCTGTGCCGCCGTCAGGCCGATCACGCTCGGCATGACGATGTCGCCGCTGGAGACCTGCACGGTGACCGTTGATCCCTTGTCCGCGGTCGCGCCACCCGCCGGGGTGGTCGCGATCACCTCACCCTTGGGCTTCGAGGACGGCACCTCCTGAACGGTGATCTTGAATCCGGAGCTGTCCACCAGATTCGGCTGCGCGACGCTGATGTCCTGACCGATCACATTCGGCACCCGGATCTGCTCCGGCCCGGCGCCGAGGGTCACGACAATGGCCCGGTCGATATCGACGCGGGAGCCGGCCGACGGATCGGTGCCGATCACCTTGTCCGTCTCCTGCGCACTCGACGGCTTGCGCTGCACATTCGGATCCATCCGCAAACCGCTGGCGTTCAGCTGCTGTTCGGCCTGCTCCTGGGTCATCCCGTCGAGCCGGGGAATCTGCACCTGCGCCGGTCCGGTGGAGACCTGCACGGTAATCGTGCTGCCCTTGTCGACCTGGGAACCGCCGAGCGGCTGGGTGGAGATGACATTGCCGGTGGCGACCGTGTTATTCGCCTTCTGCTGAATGGCCACGGTGAAGCCGAGCTTCTGCAGCGAGTCCTGGGCCTGCTGCGACGATTTGTTCGAAAGGTCCGGTATCGCGACCTGATCCGGGCGCGCACCCGGTCCGATCAATACCCAGAACAGGGCGAACGCGACGATGACCGCCGCGGCGGCGCCGAGCGCGATATAGAGATTGCGGCGCGGACTCGCCGGTTCGGCGCGCTCTTGCTCGGCGGTGTCGTCATTGCGCTCGACGGTGCGGAAGCTGCGCGGTGCCGGTTCGTTCGAGCCGAGGATGGTGGTGCGGTCCTCATCGGTCATCACCATCGGTGCGCTGGGCTTCTGGCCGCCGAGCACCCGGATCAGATCGGCGCGCATTTCCGCTGCCGTCTGGTACCGGTTGGCCGGATTCTTGCTCATCGCCTTGAGCACAACCGAATCCAGTTCGCGCGGCACTCCGTTGTGCACATGCGATGGCAGCCGCGGATCCTCCCGGACGTGCTGGTAGGCCACCGCGATCGGCGAGTCGCCGGTAAAAGGCGGCTCGCCGGTGAGGATTTCGAACAGCACGCAGCCGACGGAGTACACATCCGAGCGGGCGTCGACGGTCTCACCGCGCGCCTGTTCGGGCGAAAGATACTGCGCGGTACCGATGACGGCCGCAGTCTGGGTCATCGGGTTGGAGTTGTCGGCGATCGCGCGCGCGATGCCGAAGTCCATCACCTTCACCGCACCGGCCCGGTTGATCATGATGTTGGCGGGCTTCATATCGCGGTGCACGATTCCGGCCTTATGGCTGAAATCCAGTGCCGCACAGACGTCGGCAACGACTTCCATGGCCCGGCGCGGCGGCAGCGGGCCCTGACCGCGCACGATATCGCGCAGCGTATCGCCTTCGACGTACTCCATCACGATGTACGGCAGCGGGCCGCCGTCCACCTCCGCCTCGCCGGTGTCGTAGACCGCGACGATGGCCGGATGGTTCAGGGCGGCGGCGTTCTGTGCCTCACGCTTGAAGCGTAGATAGAACGTCGGGTCGCGGGCCAGGTCGGCGCGCAGCACCTTGATCGCCACGTCCCGGCTGAGCCGTAGATCGCGCGCCTTGTGGACTTCGGACATGCCGCCGAACCCGATGATCTCACCCAGCTCGTAGCGGGAGGAGAGATTCTTCGGGGTCGTCATGGTTGTCCTTGCGGAGTAGCAGCGCCTGGAGTGGCCGAGGGTCCTCGGACACCGGGACTATCAGGAAATGGTAAATCGAGCGTAGGGAACCACGAGCCTCTGGTGGTGGTGGATGCACTCGATGTCTTCGACGGCTTCGTCGTAGTCGGCGTCTGCGTTGTCGTCGTGGCCGGCGGCTGCGTGGTCGTGGTTGTCGTCGTAGTCGGCGCCGGTTCCGCGCTCGGCGGTGGTAGCGGGGGCCGGGCCGGCCTGGTCTCGGTGTCGACGGTCGTCGGCGGTTCGGTTGTCGTCGTGGTCGACGGCTGCGTGTTGACCGGCGGCGGCGCGACCTTGGTGGTGGTGGCGGACGGGCGCACGGTATCCGGATTGGTATCGCCGCCGAAGAGCAGCCACAAAACGAGACCGACGAGTAGCACCGCGCCGACGGCGACGGCCGCCCCGACCTTCTGGCCGGTGGTGTATTTCGAGGTCTCCGGATCGGGTGCCGGGTTGCCGCGGGTGGCACCGGAACTCATCACGGTCCTCGGCGCGGCGGGTGATTGTCTGGTCGAAGCGGCGCCCGCCACACCCATCGGGGTGGCCGGGGTGTTGTACCGGACCGTCGGACCCTCGTGGTCGTGCGCCGGCAGAATCACCGTCGGACCGGGCGGCAGTACCCGGGTCGCACCGGTCGCCATCGGTCCGCCGGTGGCAACCGGTGGTGGTGGGCGGCGTCCGGCACGCACAGCGGCGATGGCGTCGGCGAATTCGCCGCCGCTGGCGTAGCGCAGGGTCGGATCCTTGCCCATGGTGATCTCGATCAGCTCGCGCACATTGGGCGGCAGATCGGATGGCATCGGCGGCGGGGCCTCGCGCACATGTTTCATCGCGACGGTGATCGCGCCGTCGCCGCTGAACGGCCGCTGCCCGGCCAATGCCTCATAGCCGACCACACCGAGTGCGTACACATCGCTGGCCGCGGTCGCGTCCTCGCCGACTGCCTGCTCGGGCGCGATGTACTGGGCGGTGCCCATCACCATGCCGGTCTTGGTCACCGGGGAGGCGTCGACCGCCTTGGCAATGCCGAAATCGGTGATCTTCACCTGACCGGTGGGCGTTACGAGGATATTGCCCGGCTTCACGTCACGGTGCACGACACCGGCGGCGTGCGCGACCTCGAGTGCGCGACCGGTCTGCTCCAGCATGTCCAGACCCTGGGCCACCGAAAGCCGGCCCAGCCGGTTCAGCACCGTATTGAGCGGTTCGCCCTGTACCAATTCCATGACCAGATAGGCGGTTTCGCCGCCATGCGGATCCATGGTCTCGCCGTAGTCATAGATTCCGGCGATACCCGGGTGATTCAGCTGGGCCGTGGTCTTGGCCTCACTGCGGAACCGGTGCCGGAAGGTCGGGTCGGCCGAGAACTCGGATTTGAGCACCTTCACCGCGACCCGGCGGTCCAGCCGGGTGTCGAGTGCCTCCCATACCTGACCCATACCGCCCGTGGCGATCAGGCGTTGCAGCCGATATCGGTCGGCGATCATCGCGCCGTTGTTCAACATCCCGGCCCCCGTACATCCACTCGCACGTTCATATCTCTCAGCGCCCTCGCAAACCGGCATCCAAGACCGCGCGGGCAATCGGCGCGGCCACTGAGCCACCAGTCGCGGCCAACGCCCGGTCGCCGCCGTTCTCCACGATCACCGCGATGGCGATCTTGGGTTTCTGCGCGGGCGCGAAGGCGATGTACCAGGCGTGTGGTGGCGTATTGCGCGGATTGCTTCCGTGTTCGGCGGTTCCGGTCTTAGAGGCGATTTGATACCGGGTCTGGCCGTGTCCGACGGTGTTGTCCTCCGACGCGATCATCAGGTTGGTCAGCGTTGACGCTACCTGGGCGCTGACAGCTTGGCCGACTGAGACCGGTTTATTTTTGGAAAGCTCGCTCAGATCGGGTCCCTGCAGCTGATCGACCAGGTACGGCTCCATGCGGACGCCGTCGTTGGCGATGGTCGCCGCGATGACCGCATTGTCCAGTGGGGTGAGCGCGACATCGCGCTGGCCGATGCTGCTCTGGGCCAGTGCGGCATTGTCCGAAATCGGGCCGACGGTACTCTCCGCGACCGGAATCGGGATGTTACGGCGCTGGCCGATGCCGAAGGCGGCGGCCTCGTCCTTGAGTCTCGCGGCGCCGACCTTGAGGCCGAGTTCGACGAATGCGGTATTGCAGGATCTGCGGAATGCCTCGGTGAGCGTCGCGGTGGGGCCGCTACCGCAGGTGGTGCCGTTGTAGTTCTCCAGAGGCGTGTTGGTGCCCGGCAGGGTGATGCTCGGCGCTGCGGTGAACTGGTCATCCGGGGTTGCGGTGCCGTTGGCCAACGCGGCGGCGGTGACGACCACCTTGAAGGTGGAGCCCGGTGGATAGGTCTGCGACACAGCACGATTCAACATGGGTTGGCGTTGGTCCGCACTCAGCTCTTCCCAAGATTTGGTGCCCTGGGCGCCATCGTGCCCGGACAGCAGGTTCGGGTCGTAGCTGGGGGTGGACACCATGGTGAGAATCTTGCCTGTACTCGGCTCGATCGCCACCACGGAACCGGTGAAACCCTTGGCGCTCAGCTGCTCGTAGGCGACCTGCTGCATCATCGGATCCAGCGTGGTGAGCACATTGCCGCCGCGCGGATCACGACCGGAGATCATATCGATCAGGCGGCGTCCGAACAGCGAATTGTCCGAACCATTGAGCACCGTATCCTCGGCGCGCTCCAGCCCCGTGCTGCCGTACTGCATCGAGTAGAAGCCGGTGACCGGTGCGTACGCCTCCGGATCGGTGGGGTAGGTGCGCAGATACTTGTAGCGGTCGTCGGTGGCGACCGAACTGGCCAGTACCGTGCCGCCCGCGGAGATCTGCCCGCGCTGGCGGGCGTATTCGTCGAGCAGCATGCGTGAGTTGCGTGGATCGGTGCGGTAGTCGTCGGCCTTGATGACCTGCACATAGGTGGCGTTGAGCAGCAGCGCGACGATCATGAGCATCACCGCGACCGCGACCCGTCGTAGCGGTGTGTTCATTCCTGCGGCCTCGCTTCCGGTTTGCGCAGAAGCTCGGTGGTCGCATCCGCGATCGGGGCCACCGGATCCTTCTTGCGCACCGGCGCCGGGGCACGCGCCGCGTCGGAGACCTTGATCAGCAATGCCAGCAGCGCGTAGTTGGCCAGCAGTGACGAACCACCGTAGGACATGAACGGAGTGGTGAGACCGGTCAGCGGAATCAGCTTGGTGACACCGCCGACCACTACGAACAGCTGGATCGCGATGGTGAACGCCAACCCGGCGGCCAGCAGCTTGCCGAAGCTGTCGCGCACGGCGAGCGCGGTCCGCAGCCCACGCACCACGAACACCAGGAACAGCAGCAGCACCGCGGCCAGTCCGAACAGGCCGAGTTCCTCACCGATAGTGGTGATGATGAAGTCGGTTTTCGCGAAGGGCACCTGCGAGGGCCGCCCGCTGCCGAGGCCGGTGCCCGCCAATCCGCCGGTGGCCAGTCCGAACAGCGACTGCGAGATCTGGTAGCCGGTGTTGTTGTAGTCCGCGAACGGGTGCAGCCAGGTCTGGGTGCGCACCCGCACATGGCTGAAGGCCTGGTAGGCGAAGAAGAATCCGATGGTCAGCAGCGCGCCGCCGATAATGAGCCAGCCGACCCGCTCAGTCGCGATATAGAGCATCACCAGTACCGTGCTGAAGATCAACAGCGAAGTGCCGAGGTCCTTTTCGAAGACCAGCACGCCGATGCAGACGATCCAGACCACCAGAATCGGTCCGAGGTCGCGAGCGCGCGGGAACTCCATGCCGAGGAAATGCCGACCGGCTGCGGTGAACAGATCGCGCTTGGCGACCAGCACCGAGGCGAAGAAGATGATCAGCAGAATCTTCGCGAATTCACCCGGCTGCACACTCAAACCGGGCAGCCTGATCCAGATCTTGGAGCCGTTGGTCTCCGAATACGCGCCAGGCAGCAACGCCGGAATCGCCAGCGCGACCAGACCGACCAGGCCCAGGGTGTAGCTGTAGCCGGCCAGCGTGCGGTAATCGCGCAGTACGACCAGGAGCGTGATGAAGATGATCATCCCCAGACCGGTCCACAGGATCTGTTGATTGGCGTCGGGGGAGGGGATCGGCCACGAGTTGTAGGCGGCGGTCTGTGCATCGGCGAGATCGAGCCGATGAATCAACACCAGACCGAGTCCGTTCAGCAGCGCGGCGATCGGTAAGAGGAGTGGATCGGCGAACGGTGCGAAACGCCGCACCGCGAGATGCGCCACCGCGAACAGGGCCAGGTAGGCGAGACCATACTTCGCGATATCCCAGGTGATTGATTGTTCCTGACTCGCCTCGACCAGGAACAGCGAAACGGTGACGATGCCGGTCGCACCGGCGAGCAGGGCGAGTTCGGCATTGCGCTTCGTCGACGGCGGGGGCGCTGGCGCGAATCCGCCGGGAGGACTGGGAAATGCCCCAGCGGACGATGATGCCGGAGCAGACATCAGTCCGTCACCCGGCAAGGCTCCCCCGCCGTTTGGGGGTTCGGCGACGCGGGCGCCGTCGGGGCCGGGGTCTTGGCATCTGGGCTCTTGGTCTCACCCGGCAGCGGTTCGGGTGCGGGCGCCCGGTTCTCGGTGGCCGGCGCGCCCGTCCCCGGCACGGGTGCACCGGGCTGCGTTGGCGGTTCGCTCGGCGGAACGACACCGGGCTGCGGCACCGACTCCTTCGCCGTGCACACGGGCAGCAGTTCATTGCGGGCCAGCATCTGCATCTGCTTGCGCGCCTCGTCCAGCGAACCCGGCGGCAATCCCTTGTCCACCTGGTCGTGCCCGGTCTGCTTGAGATCGGACACCTTGAGCGCCGTGCATTTCGGCGGCAGCGTCTCGTCCGGCTGCTTCAGGGTGAGCGTGCCGGATGGGTCGACACAGCCGATCATCTCGACCTCGTGGATCGAATAACCCAGCACCGAACCCGGCAGCCCGCGCATGATGACGACCTGGTTGCTATCCGCCCCGACGTAGTAGTTGCTGCGAATCATCTTGTAGCCGACCAGCAATCCGACAGCCGCGGCCAACACCAGGGCGACCGCGAGCAGGATCCAGCGCAACCTATGTGATTTCTGCGGCGGCGGCGTCTCCGGTGCGGCGGCGGCTCGGCGCGGTTCGGCGCGCGGCGGACGCATCGCGGCGGCCCGGCCGGCGGCGGTATTCGGCGGCGGGGTGTCCTCGTCCTGGCCCGAGGCCGCACCGGCCACGATCGGATGGCTCTGTCCGTAGTCCAGATCGATGACATCGGCGACGACCACCGTGACGTTGTCCGGACCGCCGCTGCGCAAGGCGAGTTCGATGAGCCGGTCGGCGCATTCGTCGGTGCTGCCCTCGCGCATGGTGTTGGCGATGGTCTCATCGCTGACCACGTCGGAGAGTCCGTCGGAGCACAGCAGATAGCGATCGCCGGCGCGGGCCTCGCGCATGATCAGCGTCGGCTCGATCTCGTTGCCGGTGAGTGCGCGCATGATCAGCGAACGCTGCGGATGGGTATGCGCCTGCTCGGGAGTGATCCGGCCCTCGTCCACCAGCGACTGGACGAAGGTGTCGTCGCGGGTGATCTGGGCCAGCTCGCCACCGCGCAGCAGATATGCGCGCGAGTCACCGATGTGGA
This sequence comes from Nocardia sp. NPDC049707, assembly GCF_040674855.1. Taxonomy (NCBI): domain Bacteria; kingdom Bacillati; phylum Actinomycetota; class Actinomycetes; order Mycobacteriales; family Nocardiaceae; genus Nocardia; species Nocardia sp. NPDC049707. The sequence goes on from NZ_JBFANN010000005.1 coordinate 58,295, forward strand.
CCAGGCCGAGTTTTTTGCCCGCGAACAGGATCGCCGTGAGCGTGGTGCCCATGCCGTCGAGTTCGGGCTCTTCCTCGACGTGATCGGCAATGGCGGCATTGCCCTCGTGGACGGCGGTATTGAGCTTGCCGAGCAGATCGTCACCGGGCTCGTCGTCGTCGAGATGGGCGAGTGCGGCAATCATCAACTGCGATGCCACCTCGCCGGCGGCGTGGCCGCCCATACCGTCAGCTAGTGCGAGCAGCCGTGCGCCCGCATAGACGGAGTCCTCGTTGTTGCCTCGGACAAGACCGCGGTCGCTGCGCGCTGCGTAGCGGAGAACAAGTGTCACGATCGGAGCTCGATCACTGTTTTGCCGACACGGACAGGGGTGCCGAGTGGAACTCGGACTGCGGTGGTGACTTTCGCGCGGTCGAGGTAGGTGCCGTTCGTCGAGCCGAGGTCTTCGACGTACCAGTCGTCACCGCGCGGTGAGAGCCGCGCATGTCTGGTAGAGGCGTAATCATCGGTGAGTACCAGCGTTGAGTCGTCCGCACGTCCGATCAGCACCGGTTGGGTGCCGAGCGAGATGCGAGTGCCGGCGAGTGAACCTTGAGTCACCACAAGAAATTTGGCGCCCTTCTGGCCTCGGCTGAAAGAAGGCAGCACCGCGGAGCCGCGTGTGCCCCTGGGCTGGATCCGGATGCCGGATGCCGCGTAGATGTCGCTGCGCAGGGTGCGCAACACCGCCCACACGAATAACCACAACAGCAGCAGGAACCCCGTACGGGTCAATTGCAGGATGAGTCCCTGCACGGCGCTCCACCTCCTGTTCGACCGTGTACGTCGGTGCCCGTAGGTGCGAGTTCGCCCCCACCGGCTTGCTGGTTTCGCGAGCCCCGGTCCTGGCGACGCGCGTGTATTCGCAGCATCATAGGGCCGTGGGTCGAGTTCGATCACGATACGGCCGCAAAATCCCTGTACGCCATGTCGTGACCTGCATCGCGAGCTTACGGGATCAGACGATACGGATCAGGATCTCGGAGTGCCCGGCGCGGATAACATCGCCGTCGGCCAGCTGCCAGTCCTGAACCGGCGAGCCGTTGACGAGCGTGCCGTTGGTCGAACCCAGATCCGAGAGCATCGCCGTCTGCCCATCCCAGCGGACTTCGATGTGCCTGCGCGAAACTCCGGTATCCGGCAGCCGGAAGTGCGCGTCCTGACCGCGGCCGATGATGTTGCTGCCCTCGCGGAGCTGGTAGGTGCGGCCGCTGCCGTCGTCGAGCTGCAGCGTCGCCGAATAGCTAGAACCGGCTTGTGCGCCACCGCCATACGCGGGGGCCTGGTGGCCGCCCTGGGCGCCGTAGCCGGGCTGTTGCGAGTAGGCCTGCCCATAGCCGCCCTGCTCCTCGGGCGCGGCGTAGCCCTGCTCGCCGTAACCCGGTTCCGCGTAGCCCTGTTCGCCGTAGCCGGACTGTCCGTAGCCTTGCTGACCGTAGCCCGGCTGACCATAACCGCCCTGGTCAGCGTAGCCCTGTTCGCCGTAGCCGGACTGTCCGTAGCCTTGCTGACCGTAGCCCGGCTGGCCGTAGCCGGGCTCCTGGTAAGCCTGCTGTCCGTAGTCCCGGTCGGCGTAGCCACCCTGCTGCTGGCCGTAGCCGCCGCGATCGCCGTAGCCCTGGCCGTAACCCGGATCCTGGTAGGCCTGCTGCCCGTAGCCCTGACCGCCCTGCTGGTAGTCGTAGCCGCTCTGGTAGTCGCCGTAACCCTGCTGCGAGTCCGGCGCCTGGTAGTCGGAGCCACTGCCGTAGGGTGCGCCGCCCCGGCCGTAGTCGTCGCGGTACGCACCGTTCGACGGCCCGGGCCGCCCCGCAGGCGGCGGTGCGTACCCGCGGTTGCGTGGATCGGACTCCGCGGGCTCACGGCTTGGGTCGTAGCCTGAGTTCTGCGTCATGGGGCCAGCTCCTGGTTGCGGGGGTGCAGGTCGTTGTGGCGTGGGTTCGGGGCTGCGAGCCGGGGTGGCTCTGCGGCCGATGTCGGGGTCGACCCGACCGCTCGCTCTGAACTGTCCGGTGTGCAGCGTAGGTGATGCCTCGAATGCCACGTGTACTTCGCCGTAGGTCTGCCAGCCTTGCTCGCGGATGTAGTCCTGAAGGTGTTTGGCGAACGCGCGGGTGGTGAGGTCGTGGTCGGCGGCCAGTTGTTGGTGATCAGAGGTGTTGATGGTGATCACATAACTGTTGGGCGCCAACAGGTGTCCGCCACCCAGATCCTGGATGTTGTCGGCGGCCTCCTGCTTGAGTGCCGCTTCCACCTCCTGGGGAACGACACTGCCCCCGAAGGCTCTGGCGAACACGTCACCGACGGCGCCTTGTAGACGACGCTCGAATCGAGAAACGATGCCCATCTAGGCCTCCCTTCGGCGAGCGTCTGTGTTGATTCATAACAACGAGACACGGATATGGCGTGTCGCGTATCCGACCACGTTCATTGCATGATATCCACGATCGTCCACACCTGTAACTCCCCGAAGCCACCCTTGGTTCCCGTTTCTGTCCAGACCGCCCTCGAGTGCCGCCAACAGGCGATTTCGTGTCTCGCCAAACCGCGTGATACTGTCTCCCAGTCGCTCGGGCGAGTGGCGGAATGGCAGACGCGCTGGCTTCAGGTGCCAGTGTCCTTCGGGACGTGGGGGTTCAAGTCCCCCTTCGCCCACAGAGGTAGTTCGGTAAAGCCGTGGACCAGGGAATATTCCCTGGTCCGCGGCTTTCTTTGTCAACAGGATTTTGTTGACTGGGATCGTCAAATATTGTTGACAATTGTTTTCAATAGAGCGGAATGCTCCCCTTTCGGTTCGAACGCTGTGAAAACGCCCGGTTTTGGTGCTCGGCGCATGTGGATGGCCGAGTTCGCGGGTCGGCCTAGGGACGAAGAGGGTTTGCAAGCACTCCCAACCCTCGTGTCTCGATGGCTTGGAATAAGCCATCGAGGCGTTGACCAGGACGGCATCGATCCCCACCACTAGCATCCACTGATTGAGCCATCGTCGGCATCGACAGCCCTTCTCGACAAACTAGTTACTCTGGCGACGTGTGCGAATCCCGATTTCGGTGATCAGCACTATGACCTCGGTGAGCGAGGTCGAGATCGTTCTGCGTCGGTCAAATGTGCCGTCGCAGACCAGCGTGTCCCACTGGCGGGATGTACCTGCTGAACCCCCTCAGGGCACGATGGGCTGATACTCGAGATGCTCGGGCGCAGGGTCTGCCGAAGATGGTCGGCGGTGGAAGACTGCTCTGTCGTGATTGCCGAGGACGCGTGATTGCCGAGGACGCCGCCCAGGCGGGCAAACTGCACGGTTGGCGGATCGAGGATCGTGAATACGCACGTCAGGAAGCGCGCCGCGGTCGGCGTTTCGCCTTTCCCGATCTCGAGGCTCAGCGCACAGCGCTGGTGGTCATCGATATGGTGCCGTTCCATGTGAGCGACAACCCCTACTGCTGTGGGATCGTGCCGAACATCAACAATATGGCCCAGGCGTTGCGCGCGGCTGACGGGATGGTGGTCTGGGTTCTGCCCGCGGCCGGCGGGCCGACCGCACGACAAGTGGAGTTCTTCGGCCCGCGGATCGCCGAAACCTACAGCAGCTCAGGTGGTTCCGGTCTGCTCCATACTTGTGTGTGGCGCGAGTTGGACGTTCAGAACAATGATTTGTTCGTCGAGAAGTCGGCATACAGTGCCTTCTTCCCCGGCCGGTGTCCACTGCCTGAACTGCTCGAACAGCGAGACATCCAGACGGTCTAGATCACCGGCACCGTCACCAACGTGTGCTGCGAGTCCTCGGCGCGCGACGCGAGCACCCTCGGCTTCCGGGTGATCACGGTCGCCGACGCCAACGCTGCTCGCCGGGACCAAGACCACAACGCCACACTGCACACCATCTACCGGTCATTCGGCGACGTGCGCCCAACCTCGGACGTGCTGGCCATGATCAACGTCTCCACGCTCGAGCCCGCCTCCGTCGCGACAATGGACCAGGAGGAGTAGGCGGTCATAGCAATTGAGGGCCACTCGATGCTGCGCGGCGTGATCAACCGCGCAGCGGCTCTCGGCTCAGACGAGCAGGACCCGGCGCCCGCGGGTGTGTCCGGCCTGGCTGTCCGCGTGCGCGGCCGCGGCCGCGGCCAGCGGGTACGACCGGTCGACCGGGATGCGGAGTTTCTCGCGTGAGATGAGGTCGACAGCCTCGGCGAGTGCCTCGGGCATGCTGCCGCCGACGCCGGCGAATCGGATACCGAGCATCGGCGCCTCGAGGTCGGCGATGGTGATCACCTTCTCCGGATCCCCGGTCAGATCGAGGAGCCCGCGGATGACGCCCGTGCCGTTCAGGTCGAGCGCGGCGTCGACCCGGCCAAGTCGGCGTACCCGCTCGACCCAGCCCGTGCCGTAGATGGTGGCGACGGCGCCGAGACCGCGCACGTAGTCCTGGTTCGCGGGCCCTGCAGTGCCGATCACCTTGATTCCCCGGTCGCGGGCGATCTGTAGTACCGCCGACCCGACCCCGCCGGCCGCGCCGCTGACCAGCAGCGTCTGCCCCGGCTGGATGCCGACCATTCGGATGAGCCGGAGCGCGGTCTCGACCACGGACGGATATCCGGCCGCCTCGGCGAAGGTCAACCCCTCGGGCAGGCGCGCCCAAGAGGAGAGCACGGCGAATTCGGCGTAGGTGTTCGCACCTCGGCCGAACACGGCCTCGCCGACCTCGAGGTCGGTGACGCCGTCACCGACCTCGTCCACCACACCCGACGCGTCCTGTCCGACTCCGGCAGGCAGCTGGATCGGACGGATCCGCTGGAACTGGCCCTCGCGGGACCGCCAATCGTGCGGATTTATCCCCGCCGCCCGCACGGCGATGCGTATTCGACCTGGACCGGCGTGGGGCTCGGCCACCTCTGTCAGTTCTAGGACCTCCGGGCCGCCGTACTCGGCGAAGCGCACTGCTTTCATGCATCGAACATAACGCTATCCGTTAGCGTTTAACAACAGTTAGCATTACGCAACAGATACTGATTTGTATCTGATAGCATCACGGGATGACCGTGCCGACCGGACGCCGGGAACGTAAGAAGGCCGCGACCCGCCAGAAGATCGCCGAGACCGCCCTGCGGCTGTTCCTGGAACGCGGGTACGACGCAGTGGGCATCCGGGACGTGGCCGCCGAGGCCGACGTGGCCGTCACCACGCTCTTCTCCCACTTCGCCTCGAAAGAGGCTCTGGTATTCGAACAGGACCAAAACTTCGAACAGCGCCTCACGCAGGCGGTCACCGACCGGGCACCGGACGAACCGCTCATCCCCGCCCTGCGCCTGGCGATCCGCACCATGGTCCAACACTGCGCGGCCGATGGCGCCGCCCCGATCTGGCGCATGATCGACGAAACACCCGCTCTGCGGCAATACGAGGAGTCGATGCGGCTGCGCCACGCGGAATCGCTGGCCGCGGCCATTGCCGCCGACCTGGACCAGCCACCCAACACGACGGTCTACCGGGCGATCGCGAAGTTCGTGATCGACGCCTTCTCCCTGGCCCGCGAGGCGGACGATCCAGAAGCCGCGGTGGACGACATCTTCCGGATGATCGAGGCGGCCTGGGCGCTCACAGTTGGCACTCCCGCCTAGCCCTGCTCGCAGAACAACCCTGCCGCCGTTCGTTCAGCGCTCGCAGCTGTCGGTGACTCGACGCACCATCGACCGCCTCGCCGACTGACGAGATCCGGCATCTTTGGCGAGTGCGCCGAGCACGGCGGTGTAGGCAGCCGCACCTCGGATTCGGGAGTCAGCACCGCCGCGCACAACCGGTGTCGTCCAGTGGAATCGGGACATGATCGAGGTTCAGGGACAGCGGCGCAGAGCAGTTGCGAATCCGGTTGGGGTGGGGGCGTTTTTGGTGATCGCTTTCGGGGCGACGTGGTTGTGGTACTCAGTTGCGATCGTGGTGCTCGGGCTTTCGATCGTCAATCCGGTGGTGCAGTTGCCGATGGGGGTGGCACCGGCTGTGGCGGCGATGGTCGTGCGCCGCTGGATCACCCGGGAAGGGTTCGGAGATGCTGGTCTGGCGGTGCGGTTTCGTGAGAGTTGGCGGTGGTATCTCGGTGCCTGGCTGGGGCCGGTGGGGCTGGCTGCGGCTGCTGTCGGGCTGGCGCTGATTATCGGGTTGTGGCGGTCGGATGGTGGGTTATCCGTAGTGCGGACAGTCCCGATTCTGCTGGTTATGGTCGTGGTGCTCGTGCCGGTGTACTGGGGCGAGGAATTCGGCTGGACCAGCTATCTCCGGCCTCGCTTGTTTCCAGATCGCCCACGGCGATCGGTTCTGACGACGGGGCTCATCTGGGCGGTGTGGCATTACCCGTTGGCCCTCCTCGGCTATATCAACTTCAGCAATGTAGTGCTGGGACTGGCGATCTGGACCATCTCGTTCATCGCCCAGGAGACCATCCTCGCCTGGCTCTACCTACGCAGCCGCAGCGTCTGGACCGCGAGCCTGGCGCACGCTGGAAACAACATGGTCCTGTCGTTCCTGGCCGGCGAGCTCTTGGCCGCGCAGCTGGGCGACACGGTGCTCACCGCCGTCGTGGCCGTCCCGCTGGGTGTCGTGGCCGCATGGATCATGCTGACCGGTCGACTCGACCGAGCAGCAACCGCCGCGTCGTACGTGCCACGTCCTCGAGTGACACCTTTAAGTCACCAGCCACACCTTCTCGGCCCGTGAGGTCCAGTGGCGGGTGGCTGCAGAGGCCGGCTTCAAGATCGAGCGCACCCGTCCCGTTTCCGCCGGGATTACGGCATTCGCTCGTTGGATGCCAGGTTGTACAACGCTCGGGCCGCGGGCGAACCGGGTTCAGAACCGGCGAAGGCCAAGGCGAGTGTCCGCTTCACCGGCGGACGGAGAGGTCGGGTCACGACTGCCTCACTGTCCTTGCGGCCCAGTGTCGGCACGACACTTATGCCCAGCCCCTGGCCCACCATGGCTTCGATCGCCGAAAGTTCGCCGGCCTCGTAGGCCACCGTCAAGTCGGCGCCGGCCTCGTGTACCGCGTGCAGGATCACCGGTCGGCAGCCTCCGGTGGACAGGATGAACGGCTCATTGGCCAGCGCGGCGATTTCGACCGCCTCCGTGACGGATTCGCGCGCGAGAGGATGGTCGGGTGGCAGTAGTGCCATCATCTCGTCCGACCCGAGTTCGGTGGTTGTGAAACCCGGTGCGGGCAGGGTCACCACGCCGAGTTCGATGGCGCCGCGCTCCAGCCAGGAGCGTACGTCGCGGTCGAAGCCCTCCAGTAGCTGCACCCGTACCTGTGGGTAGCGGTCGGTGAACTCGCGCAGGAGCGGTGCCATGAGCGTGCCGGCTGCGGTGGGCAGACTGGCCAGTCGAAGCTCTCCTGCCACCTCGCCGGTCGTGGCGGCTACTTCGGACTTGACCAGGTCGATGTGGTGTACGGCGGTGCGGGCGTGAACGACCGCGCGACGTCCCGCCTCGGTGAGTACGGCACCGTCACGCTGCCGTGTGATCAGCCGTGCGGCCAGCTCACCCTCCAGCGCGGCGATGGCCCGGCTGACTGCGGGCTGGGAGATCCCCGTGTGGGCGGCGGCCGCGGTGAAACTGCCGTGGTCGGCAACGGCGAGCAGAATTCTCAGCTGTGAGAGCCGCATCACACCTCTCCTCCGCGACGGGATTTCTGATCAGTCAGCATGACCGCGGTGGCATGTCGACATACCGAAAAGGTTATTTGACCACCGGATTCTTTGCACCGAACACTCATGTCATGAGGTCTTCTTCCATTTCTTCCGCTCGCCGTTCCCATGTCGAGGTCGAAGGTTTGTCCGCCAGCTACTTGACGGCGGGAAGCCCGGATGCCCCTGCCGTACTTCTGGTACATGGCACCTACTGGAGCCGCGTCTGGCTGCCGATCCTGGACGGGCTGGCCGCCTCCGGGCTGCGACCGATCGCCGTCGACCTGCCCGGGCTCGGCCGTTCCGCGGGGGAGCTGACCCCGGCAACGGCCGCCGTCCCGGCACTGGCCGGCTGGGTGTCGCGCTTCGTCGAGGCGCTCGGCTTGCCGGAGCCGTTGAACGTCGTGGGGCACGATATCGGGGGCGCCATCGCCCAGTGTCTACTGGTCGGCTCCGACGTCGAGGTCGGACGGCTGGCGCTGGTGAACTCGGTGACCTACGACTCATGGCCGGTGCCCGCTGTGGCCCGGTTCCGCGACCCGGCCGTCCGGGCGGCGGTGACCCAGGACGAACTGCTCGACTCTCGCCGAACGGCGCTCACCAAGGCGCTGGGTCGGCCGGCGGACGAGCAGGAGATCGCCGAATACCTCGATCCGTGGACCGACCCCCGCGTCGGGCGCTCATGGCTGTGCCTGGCGGCGGCGGCCGACAGCCGATACACCATGGAGGCCGTGCCGGCGCTGACCGCCTCATCGGTGCCGAAATTGTTGGTGTGGGGTGAGGCGGACAGCTTCCAGCCGATCGCCTACGCGGAGCGTTTCGTCGCCGAGATGCCGGAATCCCGCCTGGTCGGGATTCCCGACGCTGGACATATACCGATGGAGAACGCTCCCGAGGCAGTGACCGAGACACTGACCGGGTTCTTCACTGACCGAACCCGCTGACAATATTCCGCAGCCCGCGCCCTGCGATGAGATGCTGGTCGTGATCCGTGGCAACTTCGGCTCCGGCAAATCGACCGTTGCCGGCGCGCCATGACGATGCCGACACCGAGCTCGGCCGTGATCTTGTCATCGATTCCCGGATGGCTGACTCGACACGGCATGCGAGCTCCCGTGATCGACATAGCTTCACATGGCGCCGTAATGGTCGGCGATCTCGTCACTGGTGGTGAGCCATATGCCCGGATGGTTCGCCACATAGGCCAACGCCTGCTCCAGATATTTGATGCGGAAGGCCTGGCCGATGACGAAGGGGTGCAGCGCGAGAGCCATGACGCGGCCGCTGTCGGCGGACTCCTCGTAGAGCCGGTCCAGTTGGTCCTTGACGATCTGCACGAAATCCGCACCGCGCAAACCGGTTCCGAGGAACAGGCTGTTGTCGTTGAGTTCGACCGAGTACGGAACGCTCAGCAGTCCTGGCACCGTGAGTCGATACGGCTGATCGTCATTGGTCCAGTCCAGGATGTATCCGAGGCCGAGTTCGGCCAGCAGTTCCGGGGTGTGGAAGGTCTCGGTGAGCGCGGGACCCATCCAGCCGCGCGGACGGCGGCCGGTCGCGCGCTCGATGGTTTCGACGATATCGGTGAGGTAGGCGCGCTCGTCGTCGACAGACATATCGGCCTGGAAGATCGAATTGTTCTTGCCGTGCGCCAACCAGCTCCAGTTCCGCTCCCGCCCGGCGGCGATGATCTGCGGATTATGGTGTGCGACATCGGAGTTGAGCAGGGCGCTGGCGCGGATGCCGAACTTGTCCAGCGCTTGGATGACCCGCCAGATGCCGACTCGGGGGCCGTAATCGCGCCAGCCGTAGTTCAGCGGATCCGGGGTGAGGGCGGCGGTGCCGGGGAAGATGCTGGTCGAGGGCCGGTCTACCTGGTAATGCTCGACATTGAGCCCGACGTAGAACGCGACGCGGGCGCCGTTCGGCCAGTGAATCGGTGCGCGGTCGACGATCGGGCTGTAGTCGAAGAGTGCGTTGTCCATGCCGTCTATGCTCGAACCATCACATACATGTGAAGGTCAAGGTGGAATCCAATGCGAATCGGAGAACTGTCGGAGCGCACCGGCACCTCGCGGCGACTACTGCGCTACTACGAGGAACAGGGCCTCATCGCCGCCGACCGCTGCGCCAACGGCTATCGCAATTACGACGACCGCTTCGTCGACCGAGTCGTGCAGATCCGCGGCCTGCTCGACGCGGGCCTGCCGACCCGCATCATCAAACAGATCCTGCCCTGCCTGGACAAGCCGCGCACCATCTACTTTCCGGACGCGACCCCGGAAATGCTGGCCACCCTGGAACGCGAACGCGACAGCATGTCCGACCGCATCCGCTGCCTGTCCCGTAACCGGGACGCCATCGCCGAATACCTCGAGGCAGTCCGCGCGAACGCATGATCGAATGGCGCCTCGCTCGCCTGCCCGTCCGCACCGGATCCGCGCCACATTTCTGACCAGCGGGTTCTTCGAGAACCTGTTGACTCCCAATGAGAACCTGTTCTAATTTTTGGCATGCGTAGATTTGACGGCCGCCGCGTATTGGTCACCGGAGCAGGATCGGGTATCGGGCAGGGGATTGCCCTGCGGCTGCTCGATGAGGGGGCGACGCTGGTCGCCGCCGATATCGATGCGGACGGTCTGGAGAGCACCGCGGCGAAGGCAGGGGATGCGGCCGAGCGGCTGCGCGCCGTGCAGGTGAATATCGCCGATATCGAGTCGGTGCGCGCTGCGACGGGTGAGGCCGTCGAATTCCTCGGCGGTTTGGATGTGCTGGTGAACGCGGCGGGCATTCTGCGGCCCGCGCGTACCGATGAGATGCCGCTCGAGGTATGGAATCAGGTGATCGGGGTCAATCTCACCGGGACCTTCCTGATGACCCAGAGCGCGCTGCCCGCGCTGTTGGAGACCGGTCACGGTGTTGTGGTGAATCTCTCGTCGACCGCGGCGTTCAGCGCGGCGCCCTATCTGGCGTCGTATGCGGCGTCGAAGGGCGGGGTGAACGCCTTCACGCACGCGATCGCGCTGGAGTATGCCAAGCAAGGGTTGCGCGCGGTGAATATCGTGCCCGCGGGCATCACCAGTGGGATCACCACCAAGTCCATCCTTGATCAGCCGGAGGGATTCGACCCGAAGCTGTTCTCGCGCTTGACCGGCTGGCTCAATGGCGGTGCACTCGGCACTCCGGAGGATATCGCCGGTGTGGTCGCCATGGTTGCCTCCGACGACGGCCGCTATATGACCGGCACCGAGATCCGCGTCGATGGTGGCGCCCTGATGTAGTCAGGCGGGGCGCGCGACGAGTAGGTGATGCGGAATCGGCGGGTTGGGCAGTTGGCGATGGTCGACGACGCAGCCCGCGCCTTCCAACGCGGCAATCACCTCGGCCACCGGCCGCAGCGTGAAACCGTATGCGGTGAACGGCATTTTCGCCATCGCGTCCGGATCGCCGATACCGACGACCAGGCTGCCGCCGGGACGGACGACACGCGCGAGTTCGGCGTAGGCGGCGGCCAGATCCGGCACGAAGTAGACGGTGATCGCGGCATCGAGCGCGGCATCGGTCAGCGGCAGCTCGGTCATCGAGCCCTGCGCGAGTTGCATTCGGCCCGTACCGATTTCCGCGGCGAACTTCGATTTCGCCCTGGCCGACATGTCCGGCGAGATCTCGAAACCATGCACCGTCCCGTTGGTGCCGACCGCTCGAGAAGTATCGAAAGCCCTGCGCCACAGCCAAATCCGATACACGTTCGCACCCTCGGCGACCGCGCTCGCGATGGCGCGCCTATTCCCGCGATTGAGAATGAAGGCGAAGCCCTTGCCCAGCGTTCCGTGTGGTTTGCCGAGCTGACCGGCAATCGTGGACAGCACGCGAGTCCGGATACTCATGCCGCCAAGCTAGCCACCGCCGAATTTGGATCATCCCCGTTTCGAATACTGTTCCGGTCAGCTGGCATCGGATTCGATCGAAGGCAGCTACCGAAAGCTGACCTCTGCTGCGACGTCGACCACAGACGCCTGCGTCTACACCGTGACCGGGTCGGACTCGACATCACGACCCCGCTCGACAGCTAGGCGTTCGCCGTCGTGAATCCCGATATCGGCGCCGTGATTTCGAATCGTCCGCCGGCCGGAATCGTCGTCGACGATCCGCTGCAGATCTCACCGCTGATCACGCATGACCGCAAGATTCGGCAGGGCTCGATCGCCGGAATCCTGCGCCGTCAGCTGAAGTCGGGGGCATTCGGTCCGGTTGCCAAACCCCGCTCGACGACCGCCAGAGCCCGGTGAATCGCCTTATCCCGTGCGGCATCGTCGAGGTCGGCGAGTACACCATCGATGATCAGTGAAGCCATGCCGTGCACGGTCGACCACGCGGCGTACTCGGCATCCGGCCGGTCCGCGGGATCGAGGAAGCCGACGTCGACGAGTTCGTCCAGGACACTGGCCAGCAGGTCGAACGCGGGCGATGGCGCCAAGTCGCCGCAGAAGGCGGTGCGGAACAGGCCGGGTTCGCGCAGCGCGAAGCTGATGTAGCCCCGGCCCACCGCGCCGAGCCGGGTGATCGCATCCGCTTGCGGCAGGCTCGCCATCGCCTCGGCCATCGCGCCGAACAGGGTCTGCTGGGCTTGGCCCTGCGCGGCGTTCAGCAACTCCTCGTGATTGGTGAAGTGCCGATAGGCCGCGGTCGGCGTGACGCCGACATGCCGGGCCGCCGCGCGCACGGTCACCGCCTCCGGCCCACCGCTCTCGGCGAGTTCGGCGGCGGCGCGCACCAGGGCATTGCGCAGGTCGCCGTGGTGGTAGCGGCCGTCGCGAGTGGAGCGCTTCGTTGCTGCTTCCGAATGTGTCATCACTTCGATGTTGACACCCACACACATGGTATGGCAAGTTAACACCCACAAAGTTTACGCATGACAACATGCCCGATCGGAGGTTCCATATGTTCGAAAGACTCGGCAGCTTCGTTGTCCACCGCGCCCGCTGGATCCTGGTCGTCGGCGTGCTCGCCCTCATTGCGGGCGGTGTCGTCGGCGCGACCGCCTTCAGCAAGATGCAGCCGGGTGGCCAGCAGGATCCCAATGCCCAATCCAGTGTCGCGGTATCCCGATTGGCCGATAAGTTCGGCGCCGATACCGACTACGTCTTCCTGATCGAGGCGAAACAGGGGACGGTCGACAGCGCCGCGGTCGCCACCATCGGTCGCGATCTGGCCCGCCGGCTCGCGGCCGACCAGCGCCTGACCGATATCGTCTCGTATTGGGATACCGGATCCCCGGCCATGCGCTCCGGAGACGGGACCGCGGCCGTCGTCCTGGCAGGCAATGTCGACAAGGACGTCACCGATAAGGAGAAGTCCGCCGCCTCGATTGTCGAGACCTACCGCACCGACGGGCCGGTCGCTCAGATCAAGGTGGGCGGCGGCACCGCGATCTTCCACTCGATCATCAAACAGATCGGCAAGGATCTCGGTCTCGCGGAAGCCGTTGCGGTACCGCTGATTCTGGCGCTGCTGGTGCTGGCCTTCGGCAATGTGGTCGCTGCGCTGCTCACCCTGGTGGTGGGTGGGATCGCCATCCTCGGCACCTTCACCGAACTCTCGATCCTCGGTTCCGTGACCGATGTGTCGATCTACGCGGTGAATCTGACCACCGGACTCGGACTCGGGCTCGCGGTGGATTACGGACTGCTGATGGTGAGTCGTTTCCGTGAACGCCGCGCGGCCGGAGCCGAACCCGGCGATGCGGTGATCGCGGCCGTATCGACGGCCGGGCGCACCATCGCATTCAGTGCGGCCACCGTTGTAGCGGCCCTGTCCGCGCTGGTCGTCTTCCCCCAATACTTCCTGCGGTCCTTCGCCTACAGCGGCATCGGCGTCGTCGCCATCGCCGCCGTCGCCGCGGTGGTGGTATTGCCCGCGCTGCTCGCGGTGCTCGGCGTGCGGACCGATGCGTGGCGGGTGCCAGGTGTGCGCGGGATCCGTGGTGACGCAACGCCGTTCTGGGCCGGCGTGGCCGGATTCGCGATGCGTCGGCCGCTGCTTGCGGGTGTCCCGGTGGTGGCGGTGCTGCTGCTCGCCGCCGCACCGCTATTGCATGTGCAGTTCGGCACGCCCGACGATCGGGTGCTGCCGATGAGCACCGAGGTGCGTCAGGTTGGTACGGCGATGCGCGACGATTTCGGCGGCGGCGATGTCAACGCACTGTCGGTGATCACCGAAACCGGCGTTGCCGCAGCGCCGCTCGCGGATTACGCGCGCACGCTTTCCCAGGTCGAGTACGTCACCCAGGTCGAATCGAGTGCGGGCACCTTCGTCCACGGCGAGTTGGCGGCGAGCACACCCGCCGATGCCCGGTTCGCCCGACCGGATGCGCAGCGCCTGACCGTACTCACCGATCTGGACCGCGATTCGTCCGCGGCCCGCGATCTGGTCGATCGAGTGCGTGCGGTACCCGGTCCGGCAGGGGCCCATGCGCTGGTCGGTGGACAGATGGCCGAATTGCGCGACAGCCTCGCATCGATCGGTGCGAAACTCCCGATCGCCATCGGGTGGATCCTGGTCACGACCTTCGTACTGCTGTTCCTGTTCACCGGCAGTATCGTGCAGCCGCTGCGCGCACTGCTGTCGAATGTGTTGAGTCTGGCCGCCACGCTCGGGCTGATGGTGTTCATCTTCCAGCAGGGGCATCTGTCCGGACTGATCGGATTCACCCCTGCGCCGCTGGATGTTTCGATGTTGCTGCTGCTGTTCTGCATCACCTTCGGACTATCGATGGACTACGAGGTCTTCGTGGTCAGTCGGATCAAGGAACTGCACGATCGCGGTGCGTCCACGAAGGAAGCCGTTATCGAGGGGCTGGCCCGCACCGGGCGCTTGGTGACCACCGCGGCGGCACTGATTTCGATCAGTTTCCTGGCCTTCACCAGCAGTGATGTCCGGTTCATCCAGTTCTTCGGACTCGGCGCGGGCCTGGCGATTCTGATCGACGCGACGCTGGTGCGCGGCGTGCTGGTGCCGGTGGCGATGCGACTGCTCGGGCGGGTCGCCTGGTACGCCCCGACACCGTTGCGGTTGGCGCACCGGCGGTTCGGTCTGGCCGAAGCCTGAGACGTCCGATATGCGGCCCGGTACTACCGGTACGGGGCCGCTTTCGGCTGTCGCAGTGTCGTTTTCGTCCGATTCGGCGCGATCGAGCCGGGAAGGTGGCGGAAATCACAGCGCGCATGATGGTTGCGGTTGTGGTGCTGACGGCGATGCGATCCGGTACACCAGCGACCACATTGCCGCAACTGGTTAATCATGATCTTGACCGGATGTAAGTCCACCACGAAGCGTTACGGCTAGGTGTCTATCACGTTTATAACGCTGTAAACCAACCTGAAGTTTCTTTTGCCGCATCCAACTATCAGCAACACCCATGGGCGAGCGATGAATGCCCAGGTCCAAGCGGCATTATTGAACCATTGGGGGCTCTATGTTGGCAATGCAGCTAATCGCTCCAAGAATGTTTGTCGCCGACCCATGGTTTTCCGATTGTGATCGGGGATTGCATGCCGAAGGTCGGTTCCGGGGTCTGGTCTTACCTGCCCGAATCACATGCCAAAGGTTTGCTGGACGATTGAAAAATGATGTGCCCAGAGGGGTTTGCTGGGGCGCTGCCTTATACGCCCGACCCTGGCGGGGAGGGTTGCGTCGGGGTAACGATTGTGTAGAGTTGACGGTAACGCTGGCCGCAGCTGAGCTGGACTCGCTGCGGCCAGCGGAACTCAATCAGGGGGCTTCGGAACACGTTCGTAACGTAGCGTTGCTACCGATTGCCCGGCCCCCTTTCACCTACCGTGTGCTCGGCGTTGTCTGCCAGCGCTGTTCGAGATCCTCTGGGCGCCACCGAATCCCAATGCAGCCGCGGTGCGGGCGTCCTGTTCGAGTGCGGCCCGGCGACCCACCACGAAGACGTAGCCGAGAAACAATGCCTCCGCGACGAATCCGATGCCGACCTTCACCGGCACCGGCAGCGAACTCGGTGTGACGAAGCCCTCGAGCAGCCCGCAGACGAGCAGCACCGCGACCAGACCGAGCGCGACCGTTGCGGCGGCCCGGCCCTCGCGTGCCACCGCATCCAACCGACTCGACCGTCCTGGATCGATCAGCGTCCAGCCCAGCTTCAGTCCCACCCCGCCCGCCACGAAGACCGCGGTCAGCTCGAGCGTACCGTGCGGCAGGATGAATCCGAAGAACGCGTCGAGCCGACCGGCATCGGCCATCAACCCGCCGGTCACCGCCGTATTCAGCGCATTTCCGAACAGCAGGTACACCGCAGGCAGGATCAGCACCCCGGTGAACAGCACCATCGCGGTCACCCAGGCGTTATTGGTCCATACCTGCGCGGCGAACGCGTCGTGCGGATGTTCGGAGTAGTAGGTCTCGAATTTGCCGCCGGGTGCGGTGAGCCAGTCGTTGCGATCGGAGATGCCGAACAGCTCGCGCGCCGAACCGGATCCGGCGATCCAGACGGCCAGACCGGTGGAGACGATGATGAAGACCGCCGCCACCGCGACCCACCACGGCCACGCCCGATACAGCGTCGCGGGGAAGCGGTGCGTGAAGAACCGGCCGACCTGGCGCCACGCATCGCTCCGGGTGCCGAGCACCCGGCCGCGGGCCTTGGCGAGCAGGGCGCTGAGTCCGGCGATGAGTTCCGGATCCGGACTGTGTGATTGCAGCCGCGCCAACTGTTGTGAGGTGCGCCGGTACAGCGCGACCAGTTCGTCGGCCTCCGCGCCGCTGAGCTTGCGCCGTCCGGCCAGATAGGCCAGTCGCTCCCATGCCCCCCGCTGTGCATAGCTGTACGCATCCACGTCCATTGGTTGCCTCCCATACCGCCGGTCGGAAGAATGCTATCGACATGGCTGAATTCACCACCGGCGAAGCGGTCGCACTCGAGCTGGCCATCGCGCGGATTCCGACCAGGGCCACCGCGTTCCTCCTGGACGTGCTGGTGCAATTCATGCTGGGCAGCATGCTGATGCTCGGACTCGGCGTGGTGCTGCGCTACTCCGGCGCGGACGCCGCGTGGTACAGCGCGGCGGCGGTCACCACGATCGTCGGGACGCTCGTCGGCTATCCGGTGGTCTGCGAAACCCTGATGCGCGGACGAACCGTCGGCAAGCTCGCGCTCGGACTGCGGGTGGTGCGCGGCGACGGCGGGCCGATCGATTTCCGCCATGCCCTGACCCGCGGTCTGGCGGGTGCGGTCGTCGACTTCTGGATGTTGGGCGCATTCGGTGCGGTCGGGGTGATCACCTCGATGTGCTCGCCGAATGCGCGCCGGGTCGGCGATGTGCTCGCGGGCACCGTTGTTGTGCACGGTCAGCGCCGCGTGCCCTTCCCACTGCTGGCCGTCGCGCCGCCCTGGCTGGTCGCCTGGTCCGGACAGTTGGACCTGTCCGGCATCACCGAGGATCTCGCACTCGCGGTGCGCCAGTACCTGTCTCGCATCAATACCCTGAGCCCCGCCGCCCAGGCGAGCCTCGGCCACACCCTGCTCATCGCCGTATGCGACCGCCTGCAGATCCCGGTACCCGCCGGCTACCCACCGGTCCAGATCCTCGGCGCGGTCATTGCCGAACGCCAACGCCGCACCCTCGCCCCGATCCTCACTCCGATGGTCACGGCGGGCTCGCGCCCGACGCCGATCGCCCGCGCGAGCTGAATCTCGGTCCGTGCCAGGGCCAAGACATCATGCCCGCCGACCGGGAACACGAACTCACATGGTGCCGGACTGTTTGAGCTCGAGGTATTCGTCGGCCAGCGCCTCGGGGAGGCGGTCCGGGGATGCCGCGACGACGGCAATGCCCATGCGACGCAGGGATTCCTGGACCAGGGCGCGTTCGGCGATCAAGGATTCGGCGGCGGCTGCCGGATAGAGGTCGGCGAGGGTGTCGCGTTTGGTGGCGGCGGCGGCGATATCGGGATCGGTGACCGAGACGATCAGGACGCGGTGGCGTTGGGCCAGCGTCGGCAGGACCGGTAGCAGGTTCTCTTCGACGGCTGCCCCATCCAGACTGGTGAACCAGACCACCAGGCTGCGCCGGCGGGCGCGTTGGATGGCGGCGCGCACCAGTCCCGCACTGTCGGTATCGACCAGTGCGGGAGTGACGCCCGCCATGGCGTGCATGAGTTTCAGTTGCAGGCGGCGGCCACCGACCCCGCGAACCTCGGTGCGGACCTTGCGGTCGTAGGCGAGCAGATCCACCGAATCGCCTGCTGCGGCTGCCAATCCGCCGAGCAGAAGGGCGGCCTCGATACTCGCGTCCAGACGGGTGCCCGTGCCGACGCGGCCCGCGCTGATGCGGCCGGTATCGAGCATCATCAACACGTGCCGGTTGCGTTCCGGACGCCAGGTGCGCACCAGCACATCGGTGGCGCGGGCGGTGGCGCGCCAGTCGATGGCCCGCACATCGTCACCGGCGACATATTCCCGGAATGAATCGAATTCGGTGCCTTGACCGCGCATATTCGCGACATTGCGGCCCTCGAGATGTTGCAGCCGTTTGACTTTCGAGCGCAGCAGCCGTTCGCTGCGGAATTCGGGCAGTGCGCGGACGCGCGCGGGCACGCTGTGGCGACTCTGCCATCCGGCCATACCGAGTATGCCGAACAAGCGCACCGTCACCGGACCGGCGACCCGATCCCCGCGATACGTCGGGGTCAATGTGGTGTGCATACGGATCCGGGTGTTGGACGGCAGATCCAGTCGGTGTGTGCGGGTTTCGGCGCGGGCACTGCCGGGCCAGTCGTCCCACAGCCGCCCACGCACCGTCCTGGTTCCGTTGTTCACCACGCCGAGTTCGACCTCGGCGCTGCGGCCGAGCCGGATCACGGTCAACGAATCCCTGGTCAGGGCCAGGTCGCGCGCTCGCGCCACCGTGCCGAGATCGAAAAGCACGAGGGCGGCGAGCACACTCGTCATGAGGACGACACCGAGCCACGACGGCATGACAAAAGCGACGAACAGCGCGAGCGCCGCCGCCGTCAGGGCAAGCCGACCGGAAACGACCACGAGCTATACCGGAACCGGAACCGAAAGCAGCAGTGACGACATGACTCCCTCGGTCGTCACACCGTCCAACTCCGCCTCGGGCCGCAGCTGCAGCCGATGCCGAAGTACCGCGACCGCAACCGTTTTCACATCGTCCGGGGTCACGAACCCGCGCCCGTTCAGCCAGGCGAAGGCGCGCGAGGCCGCCATCAGGGCGGTCGCGCCGCGGGTGGACGCACCGTGTTGCACCGCGGGGGAGTTGCGCGTGGCCCGGCAGATATCCACCGTGTAGGCGAGCACCTCCGGACTGATGGTGACCTGGGCGATCGCCGCCCGCCCCGCGGCGATATGCGCCGGACCCGCGACCGGACGCAGACCGGCCGCGGTCAGATCGCGCGGATCGAAACCGCCGGCATGCCGCTGCAGAATGCGGAATTCGTCATCGCGGCCGGGCAATTGGATATCGACCTTGAAGAGGAATCGGTCCAACTGCGCCTCCGGCAGCGGATAGGTGCCCTCCTGCTCGATCGGATTCTGGGTAGCGACCACGACGAACGGATCCGGCAGCGGCCGCGGCTTGCCGTCCACGGAAACCTGCCGCTCCTCCATCGATTCCAATAGCGCCGATTGGGTTTTCGGGGGCGTGCGGTTGATCTCGTCGGCGAGCAGCAGATTGGTGAAGACCGGGCCGTGCCGGAAGGTGAATTCGGTGGTATGCGGATCGTAGATCTGCGAACCGGTCACATCGCCGGGCATCAGGTCCGGGGTGAACTGGACCCTGGCGTGCTCGAGGTCGAGGGCGGTCGCGAGCGCGCGGACGAGCAGCGTCTTCGCCACGCCGGGAACGCCTTCCAGCAGTACATGGCCGCGGCAGAGCAGGGCCAGCACCAGGTACATGATCGCGTTGTCGTTGCCGATCACCGCCTTGCCGATCTCGGCACGCAGTGCGGTGAATGCGGCGCCCGCCTGCTCGGCGGTGGGGGTGTGGTTGGTGTCCGTGCTGGTCATCCGACCTCCGCCTCTATCCATTCGAGTTGTGTGGCAACGAGTTGCAGGGTGCTCGCATCGGGCACCGGTCCGTACAGTGCGGCGCCGATCAGGGCCGGATCGGCCCTGGTTCGCGCGGCGATGGTCGCGACAACCCGGTCCGGCGTGACATCGGTGCCGAAGCCGAGCATCGGTCGAATACGCCGCAGGGTGGCGGCGCGCAGCCGGGTCGCGACATGTTCGTGGTCCTTCGACCGCCGATAGAGCGCCGCCTGCCCGTCGAGCAGTTCGTTCGCGGCCACCTCGACCGGTCGCGGTTCACCGACCAGCGCACCGCGCCGACGCGCCCGCCACCACACCAGCACCGCCGCGGCGATGAGGAATTGCAGGCCGCCGAAGGCAACCGGTGCGGGCAGCCTGCCGAAGATGGAGTCCTCGCCGGCGCCGAAGCCGGAGCCGTCGCCGTTGCTATTCGGATGGCGCTCGGGTGGTTTGGTCGGCGGAATATCCGGTGGCATCGGCTTATCCGGCGCGGGCGCTGCGCACGAGTTCAGCACCGCGTACAGCAGTACTACCAGCGCGATAGCGGCGAGCAGCCCAGCCCAGAATTTCGGGTTGCGCAGCAGGTCGGGCAGCGGCGGAAGTTGTCTGCGAGCCTTGGTTTTCTCGGTGATCGTCGCTTCGACCGGTTCCGGTGCCGGCGGTGGGGCGCTGCGCGAGTAGCGGTCGGCATATTCGAGGCGGCGGTATTCATCCTCGGTGGCGCGGCGGCCGCCATAGACGACCTCGTCGAAACTGTGTGCGGCCGGGAGTAATTCGCTCGCATCCTCGAGCGGCAGCGTGGTGGTCGCGTCGTCGGCGGTTTCCCGCGCGGTCCGCGAGCGGCGGACCTCCAGCATGCCGCGCTGTTCCAGGCCGCGCAGTACCGCGCGGAACCGCTCGCGTAGCGCGGTATCGAAATCCCGGTGCAGTGCGGCGCTTTCGGCGGCATCACGGTGCGCGTCCGCGGGGCCGAGTCGGGGCGGTGGCGGGGCCGCGGGCTCGTTCGATGTTGGTTTGCCGAGGTCTGTCATCGTTTATCCGTCCCAGGGACCCGGATATCGAGTCCCTCGCGACGGCAGCGGCGATCCACATACGAGACCACCCGTGTCGCCGACTCGACCACCTCACCGAAGGCGATGATCAACAGCGCGGACGCGGACAGCAGGACGATGACCTGCCAGCGATGGGTGCCGGTGAAATCCGACAGGTACCACGGAATGCCGAGCAGCGGCACGGCAACGAGGACGACCAGCACGCGGCACGCGAACCACAATCCGGCTATCGACGACTGCGCGCCCTCGACGAGCAGTTTCGAGCGCGCGACCGCACCGGCGTGTGTGGTCCGTTCGACGAAGATCACCGGCACCGCGACGAACCGCCCGGCCCGCAGATAGCCGAGCCAGATCAGTGCGAACGGATACGTGATGATCAGCGGGCTGCCTACGACCAGCACACCGATGCCGACCAGCGTGAACAGCACATGGAACGCCAACAGCGGTCCCGCGACGGCGCCCACCCGGCCCAACGCCGTGCGCCAGCCGATCGGCGATCCGGCGACCGTCGCGAGTCCGAGCGCGACCGTCATTCCGCGCAGCAGGTACCGCAGCAGCCAGGCTGCCACCGCCGTCGCGAGGATGACCGCCCATGCGGTGCCCGCGTCGGAGCCGTCGGTCAGAGCGGAGATTCCGCCGGTGACCGCGACGACCAGCAGTTCAGCGAGAACGAGTCCGAGCGTGGTCGTGCCAACCAGCGCGACGACATTCGCCTGGATCAGCGCGAACGGCTCGTCGAGCAGTTCGCGGAAGCTCAGTGGGCGGATCGGCACCGTCGTTCCAGGGGAGGTTGGCACCGGTTCGTTCCCCACCCCGACGGCACCGGCCGGCTCGGCGGCTGATGACACGCGGCCGAGTCTAGCCCGCGGTGACCTGGCATGCGGGGCCGCAACATTCGAATGGTGCGTCGGGTCAGCGCTCGAGGAGCCGGTCCACGACCTTCCGGTAGCGCGCCGGGTCGACCGGCGGGAGGTCGAGCAGCGCGCGCAGGTAGACACCGTCGCCGACCAAGCGGATGATGTCGGCCCACACCGGATCATCGATCTCCTTGTCCAGGCCGTCCGACCAGCCGTCCATCATGTCCGACAGCGCCTGCTTCACCTCATCGGTTTCCGGGCCGGACTTGGCATCGACGGTGCGCATGGCCGCGACCATCGAACGGTAGAGCGCCAATTCGAGCGCGTCGGAGGCATTGTTCGGATTCGGGGTCTGCAGATACCACTCGGCCACGGATGTGCCCTTGGCGACGGCGGCGCTGAGCTGTTGTTCGGCGCGTTCGCTCAGTCGGCGCACCAGACCGGCGAGCAGGGCGTCTTTGGTCTTGAAGTGGTAGAGCAGGCCGCCCTTGGAGATCCCGGCGGTCGCGGCGACATTGTCCAGGGTCACCTGGGACATGCCCTTTTCCAGTAGCAGGGTTTCGAGCGCGTCCAGGATTCGATCGCGGGTGTTTGCGGTCACTGTGACAACTATACCGGCTGGACGGTAAAGGCAATTTACTGTACCGTCTGGACGGTAAGAAAACGGACGATGGAAGTCGACAATGCGATGACCACACAATTCGAGAAGGACACCGAGGCCATGCCGCCGCGTGCGACGGCGCGTGATTGGGCCGGTCTGGCGGTGCTGGCGCTGGCTCTGCTGCTGCTCGCCGTCGACGCGACCGTGCTCGATCTGGCGGTACCCGCGATCAGCGCGGAACTCGCACCGACCACGCCGCAGTTGCTGTGGATCATCGACGTGTACTCATTCGTGCTGGCCGGACTGCTCGTCGTCATGGGCAATCTGGGTGACCGGATCGGACGCCGCAGGTTGCTGCTGATCGGGGCCGTCGGATTCGGTCTCGCCTCGGTGCTCGCCGCCTGGTCGGTCAATCCGGAGATGCTCATCGCCGCGCGCGTGTTACAAGGTGTCGCGGGTGCGACCCTGATGCCGGCGACGCTGGGTCTGATTCGGTCGATGTTCCTGGATCCGCGACAGCGCACCGTCGCCATCTCGGTCTGGTCCGCGATGGCCGGTGGCGGTGCGGCGGCCGGTCCGCTGCTCGGCGGCTGGCTGCTCGAGCATTACTGGTGGGGTTCGGTATTCCTGGTGAATCTGCCGGTGATGCTGGTGCTGCTCGCGGTGGGGCCGATCCTTATTCCGGAATCCCGTGACCCGAAGCCAGGTCGCTTCGATCTCACGAGTGCGGTGCTGTCCATGCTGGCGCTGGTGCCGGTGGTGTATGCGGTGAAGGAGTCCGCGGCACACGGTATGAGCGTGCGGCTCTTGGTGATCGGCGCGATCGGTGTGATCGCGGGTGCGCTGTTCGTGCGCAGACAGCGCGGCCTCGCGCATCCGATGATCGATCTGAAGCTGTTCGCATTGCCCAGATTCCGCACCGCGGTGCTCACCACTCTGCTCGCGGTATTCGCGCTTGCCGGTGTGCTGTTCTCCGGTTCGCAGTATCTGCAGTTGGTGCTGGGGCATTCGCCGTTGCGGGCCGGACTGCTCCTGCTGCCCGGTCTCGCGGCCAGCGTATTCGCCTCGCTGGCGGCGGCGTGGTTGGTTCGGGTACTGCGTCCCGGAGTGGTGCTCGGTGGTGCGCTGGTGCTCGCCGCGGTCGGTTCGGCGCTGTTCCTGCGGCTGAGCCCGGACGCGGCGACCAGTACGTTGCCGTTCATCCTCGGGTTCCTGCTCATCGGTGCCGGTGTCGGTGTGGCACTGACGGTTTCGTCCGATCTGGTGGTGAGTTCGGCTCCGGCCGAGCGGGCCGGTGCGGCCGCGGCGGTTTCGGAGACCGCCTACGAGACCGGTATCGCACTCGGAGTCGCGGTCCTCGGCAGCCTGACCATGGCGGTGTTCCGGGGTGGCCTCGACCTGTCCCAGGTACCGAGCGCACAGACCGGCGCCGCCTCGGAATCTCTCGGCGGCGCCACCGAATTCGCCCGTCAGCTACCGCAATCGATGGCCGATGGATTCCTGACCTCGGTGCACGAGGCCTTCGTCTCGGGCGTTCACGTCGCGGCGATCGGTACGGCCGTGGTGCTACTGATCGCCGCGGTGGTGGCCTTCCGATTGCGGACGGCCCGCGCGTAAACCAGCGCAGCCGATGCGAAGTCATCGGCACCGCCGTCGAAGATCGCCCTAACGCGCGCGCGGCCGATTCCGCCGCGGACCCGAGCAGCCGGGACCTCAGCCACAACTGCCGTATCTGGTGCACAACCTGTCGGCTATGCGTTGCAGACGACGTGCCGCATCGACACCAACGGCAGTGAACGTCCCGAGCGGCGTCGGCAGACAAGGGCACCACCGTTGCGCCTGCCGAACAATGCCCGATACATCAGGTGTGGTGCACCCGCCGATTCGAGGGTGTCGCGCGTCGGACGATGCCGTCCGTTAGGCCCACGTATCGGCCACTGGATTATGCCGTGGCCGGTCGTCAGTTGGCGGGCGGCAGACTGCGGTGGCCGGGGAGTTCGTTGCGGTGCTGGGCCGAGAGCTCGTCGTGCCGCTCGGCCTGGGGCAGGACGTAGCGCTGGGGTGCGGTGGTGGGCGGGAGGGCCGCGTAGCGGGCGTAGCAGTCCGGGTCGACGACGACGGCGGCCGCGACGCGCTGGGCGTGCGAGGGGGTTCCGGGCAATTGGTAGCCGGGAGGTGGGGGTTGGGCGGCGTGCGAGTCCTTGGAGTCGACGGTCACATTGCGGGTGCGGCGCAGGGTGAAGGTGATCTCCTCGACCTCTTCGAATACCTGGCGCGCGGTGCGCAGCGGGTAGGTGGCGGTATCGATCGCATTGGCGACGAATGCGGGCACCAGCGGGCCGATGATGCGGGCCGCGGTATCGGAGAACGGCACGGTGCCGATCAGCGGAAGTTCCAGGCCACCGCCCTTGGGTGCGGCCGAAGCGGTCTGTGGCACCACCGCGCCGGCGCTCACGGTGGCCGGAAGGTTGGGTGTCACGGTGCCATCCTCAGACACGGAGCTGTCCGCTGGGTCGCCAGCCGGTGCGCCTGGAAGTTCGCCATGTCGACCCGGTTCCGAAACACCGATTTCCAACCCGCCGATGGCAACGATGATCCGGGTGCGCTGCCGCTCCCGATCGATGGCGGTATCGGCCTCGACGGCCAGTCGGGCGGCGGTCAATTGTTGTTCGGCGCGCAGATTTTCGGCCTCGGCCCGCACGTCGGCGTGCTTCATCGCGATGGCGGCCTCGGCGCGGTCCTGCACGGTGTGGAAGGCCAGCCGCCGATCGAGTGAGGTCTCGCCGCGCCACCACCGCAGGATCAGCGGCAGCAGCGCGAGCAGGACGAAGGTGATGATTGTCAGCACTCGCAGCAGGAAGGCGCCCGCGGTGTCGGTGGTGTAGTCGTTCATGGCGAGCCAGCGCGCGCCGAGGCCGCGATCGGCTGCGGCGAAGGCGGCGGAACCGGCGGTGTAGACGGCCTTGTGGTCCTCGGTGATCCGCTGATCCAGTACGGCCGCCCGATCCTGCGCGACGGCCAACTGTTTGCGTACGGCGTCGAGCATCTCGTTGGCGGTCTGCGATTCGGGGCCGCGGCCCGGTACGCCGGTGATCCTGGTCTGCGGGCATTCCGGCGTCGGGCGGTATTCGCAGCGCGCGATCACCAACGCGTGGTCGATATCTGCCTGCGCCTTGGTAATCGACTGATCCACTGCGGCGCGATCGGCCTTGGTGCGGTCGAGTTCGGTCCGCGCGACGACCACAGCGGGTGCGGAGTCGACCGCATGCTGGGCCTTCTCATCGAGCAACCGATCGATGGTGCCGCCGTAGAGCACTGTCGAGGCGAGTTCGGCGACCAATACCCCTGCCACAACCGCGACGGCGATGCGCCCGGCGAGGCCGCGGCGATCCGGACCCCCGGCCGGTCGTGCGGTCGCCAAGGCGCGAGCTACCGCGCCGGCCAGCAGCGCGACGACCACCGCGACGAACATGATCGCGAATAGCGGCATACCGTCGGCCGCGGCGAGTGCGAGCGTAGTGACCGTTGTGGCCACCGTCGCGAACAGCAGTACGACGGCGCCGCTTACCGCATAGCTTGCCCGCTCATGCGGGTAGCAGAGTTCTGTCCCCTGCTCGCGCCCGATACCTCCGCCGAGCCAGGTCAACAAGCCGGTGACTGTCATGGGATCCCCCATCCTCACATCCCAAGTCAAAGTGGCGGCCCGCTAGCGACTGCTTGCAGGTCGCTCGAAAAGACCTGTCGAAACTGTCACAGATTCGTTGTCACAGCGTGACAGGCGCGACCGCGACACACCGAGCATGGAGCGGGGGATGTGGTCAGGCTCACAGAATTCGGCCGCGTAGCCGGACTTGTGCCCCAGGTCACCCTTAACCTGGCATGGATGACCGAATCGGTACGAGCCGGCGGACGAGGTGTTGCGAGTGTTTTTCCGAGGCTCGGCAAGGGTGCTGGTGTGTATGGCGGCGGCCCTGTTGATGGCCGCCCCCGATAGCCGCGCGCAAACGCTCGACGACGATCCGGCCTTGGATGGCATCGTCGCGCTGGTGGCCGAACGCCTGGATACCGCCGACGCCGTCGCCGCCGCCAAGTGGGCGACGGCCGCGCAGAACGGCGGCCGGCCCTCGATCGACGATCCGGACCGGGAAGCGCAGGTATACGACGCGATGGCGCGCCTCGGCGCCGACCGCGGGCTGCCGGAAAGCTGGATTCGTCGGGTGTTCTACGGGCAGATCGAGGCCAACAAAATCGTGCAGCGCGGTCTGGTCACCCGCTGGCGCTTCGATCCGACCGCGGCGCCGAGCACGCCGCCAGAGTTGGCGTCCGTGCGTCCGGTGATCGACCGGGTGAATGTGGAAATCGTCGATCAACTCGCCCTGCGCCGCGCCGAGCTCACCGGGCCGAACTGTGCCGTACTCCTGGCGCCGCCGGTTTTCGGGGCACTCGCTTCCGGCCGCGATGCGCTGCATCGGACGGCGCTGGTCCGGGCCGCCGCAGCGCTGTGTGGCCCCTAGTGTTGCGCGCCACAAGTCTTCGGCACCGCAGGGGTGCCACGGGAATGTGTCGTAAATCACTCGAGCGAAATTGCTGGAAATGTGCTGAATTCCACATCGGGCAAAAGAGTCCGGACGGTCGGATCGGATCGTGCGCTTGTCACACCCCTATCGGAAATCTCTCATTCAGCCCGCTGGCCAGTTAGCCACCGGGAATCGGGTTTGCCCCGGTCGAAGCAGGGGAAATCCACTTCGATGCAGGTGAGCGCCGGTTCTCGGCTGCGCGGTGCACCGCGACACGGGTCCTGGGCGCCCGTTCTCGCTGGTTGGCACCCAGTGCCAAGGGGATCGATCGAATCGCGTTCGCTGCTTTACACTGGACGACGCGCACACGTGGAGGACGGATTGAAGAAGCCCAGCTAGACCTAGTTATCAGCACGACCTGACTTGGTTGGGCCCCGGACCTGACTTATCGTTTGCTCTTACGCCGAACACAGAATGTTCGGCAATAGCGCCCGCTCGGACTCGGCGAATCCGGTGCCCAAACCGCAGTGGGCGCACACCCGTGCGGAGGTAAGGAACACGTAAGCGTTCCGGTACCGACGAGCACCCCTACGTCATCGCGGCGGGTGGACAACTGGAGACGTGACTGCACGAAGAGAAGACCATCAGCGCGGCTGGTTTCGGAACGTACGGGCGCAGTCTTGACGGAGGCAATCGACGAAAGGCCCCTCCCATAGGCCGAGTAATCGAGGCCGACTTTCTTGAAGGCAGAGGCATGACGCAACTTCCTGGCCACAGGTCCCCTGGACCCATCGGGCTCTATGACCCGGCGAACGAGCACGACGCCTGCGGTGTCGCATTCGTCGTCGACATGCACGGCCGCCGCAGCCGCGACATCGTCGACAAGGCTATTACGGCTCTGTTGAACCTGGAGCACCGCGGTGCCGCGGGTGCCGAACCCAATAGTGGTGACGGCGCGGGCATCCTGATCCAGGTCCCGGACCGGTTCTTCCGCGCCGTGGTCGATTTCGAGTTGCCGCCGGAGGGTTCCTACGCCACCGGTATCGCCTTCCTCCCGCAGGCCCGCCGCGAGGCGACCAAGGCCGCCTACGGCCTGGAGCGCATCGTCGAATCCGAGGGCCTCGCCGTGCTCGGCTGGCGCGATGTGCCTACCGACGAGTCCACCCTCGGTGCGCTGGCCCGCGACGCCATGCCGACCTTCCGACAGATCTTCATCGGCTCGCCGAAGGGTTCGGCCGAACAGCTGTCGGGTATGGATCTGGAGCGTCGGGCCTACGTCGTGCGCAAGCGCGTCGAGCACGAGCTGGGCAAGGCCGGTGCGGGTGAGGGCGCGGTCGGCAAGGAGTCGGTGTACTTCCCGAGCCTGTCCGGTCAGACCTTCGTCTACAAGGGCATGTTCACCACGCCGCAGCTGCGCGCGTTCTACCTGGACCTGCAGGACGGCCGGATGGAGTCGGCCCTCGGCATCGTGCACTCCCGGTTCTCCACCAACACCTTCCCGTCGTGGCCGCTGGCGCATCCGTTCCGCCGGGTCGCGCACAACGGTGAGATCAACACCGTCACCGGCAACGAGAACTGGATGCGCGCACGCGAGGCGCTGCTGCGCTCGGATGTCTTCGGCATCGACGAGGCGGGCAACAACCGCCTGCAGAAGATCTTCCCCGTCTGTACCCCGGGGGCGAGCGATACCGCGCGCTTCGACGAGGTGCTGGAACTGCTGCACCTCGGTGGCCGCAGCCTGCCCCACGCGGTGCTGATGATGATTCCCGAGGCATGGGAACGCAACGAGAACATGGACCCGCAGCGGCGGGCGTTCTACCACTACCACTCGATGCTGATGGAGCCGTGGGACGGCCCGGCGTCGGTGTGTTTCTCCGACGGCACCGTGGTCGGCGCCGTGCTCGACCGCAACGGCCTGCGCCCCAGCCGCATCTGGGTCACCGATGACGGTCTGGTCGTGATGGCCTCCGAGGTCGGTGTCCTCGATATCGATCCCGCCAAGGTGGTCAAGAAGGTCCGGCTGCAGCCGGGCCGCATGTTCCTGGTCGACACCTCGCAGGGCCGCATCGTCGGTGATGAGGAGCTCAAGAGCCAGCTCGCCGGCGAGCACCCATACCAGGAGTGGCTGGACGCGGGTGTCACCAAGCTGGTCGATCTGCCCGACCGCCCGCATGTGCATATGTCGCACGACCGCGTGCTGATCCGGCAGCAGATCTTCGGATACACCAATGAAGAGTTGAACCTGCTGATCTCGCCGATGGCCAAGACTGGCGGTGAGGCGCTCGGTTCGATGGGCACCGACACCCCGATCGCGGTGCTTTCGGCGCGCCCCCGATTGCTCTTCGACTACTTCTCCCAGCTCTTCGCGCAGGTGACGAACCCGCCGCTGGACGCGATCCGCGAAGAAGTGGTGACCAGCCTGCGCCGGGCCATCGGCCCGGAGGCCGATCTGCTGCATCCGGGACCGGAGTCCTGCCACCAGATCACCATGCCGCAGCCGATTGTGGACAACGACGAGCTGGCCAAGCTCATCCACATCAACGACGACGGCTCGCATCCGGAGCTGCGCTCGGTGGTCGTACACGGTCTGTACCCGGTCAGGAAGGGTGGTGAGGGCCTGCGCAAGGCGCTGGAGGCCATCAACACCCAGGTCTCGGCTGCCATCGAGGGCGGCGCGCGGATCATCGTGCTGTCCGATCGTGAGTCCAATGAGAAGCTGGCGCCGATTCCGTCGCTGCTGCTGACCGCGTCGGTGCATCACCACCTGGTGCGCGAGCGCACCCGCACCATGGTCGGCCTGGTCGTGGAGGCCGGTGACGCCCGCGAGGTGCACCACATGGCCATGCTGGTCGGCTTCGGCGCGGCCGCGATCAACCCGTATATGGCCTTCGAGACCATCGAGGATCTGCTCGAGCGGGGCGGGCTCCAGATGCCGGGCAGCACCGGCGATCTGGCCGCCGACTACCGCAAGGCGG
Organism: Nocardia sp. NPDC049707; assembly: GCF_040674855.1. Lineage (NCBI taxonomy): Bacteria > Bacillati > Actinomycetota > Actinomycetes > Mycobacteriales > Nocardiaceae > Nocardia > Nocardia sp. NPDC049707. Next base: position 88,076 of record NZ_JBFANN010000005.1, read on the forward strand.
TCGCGAACTACAACAAGGCCGCGAGCAAGGGCGTGCTGAAGGTGATGTCCAAGATGGGCATCTCCACCATCGCCTCCTACACCGGCGCGCAGCTGTTCCAGGTCATCGGCCTGTCGCAGGAACTGGTGGACGAGTACTTCACCGGCCTGCGTTCGCATCTGGACGGCATCGGCCTGGACGAGATCGCCGCCGATGTGGCGGCCCGGCACACCGTCGCGTTCCTGGAGAACCGCAACGAGCGCGCGCACCGCGAACTCGAGGTGGGCGGCGAATACCAGTGGCGCCGCGAGGGTGAGTACCACCTGTTCAACCCGGATACCGTCTTCAAGCTGCAGCACGCCACCCGCAGCGGTCAGTACTCGATTTTCAAGGAGTACACCAAGCTGGTCGACGATCAGTCCGAGCGGCTGGCCTCGCTGCGCGGCCTGTTCAAGTTCAAGACCGGTGAACGCAAGCCGATTTCGATCGACGAGGTCGAACCGGCCAGCGCCATCGTCAAGCGGTTCTCCACCGGTGCGATGAGCTACGGCTCCATCTCCGCCGAGGCGCACGAGACCCTCGCGGTCGCGATGAACCGCCTCGGCGGTCGCTCGAATTCCGGTGAGGGCGGCGAACATCCGGCCCGATTCGAGGTCGAGGAGAACGGTGACTGGCGGCGTTCGGCGATCAAGCAGGTCGCCTCGGGTCGCTTCGGAGTCACCGCGCACTACCTGACCAACTGCACCGATATCCAGATCAAGATGGCGCAGGGCGCCAAGCCCGGTGAGGGCGGTCAGCTGCCCGCGCACAAGGTGTACCCGTGGGTCGCCGAGGTGCGGCACTCGACGCCGGGTGTCGGCCTGATCTCGCCGCCGCCGCACCACGACATCTACTCGATCGAGGATCTGGCGCAGCTGATCCACGACCTGAAGAACGCGAACCCGCAGGCGCGGATTCACGTGAAACTTGTCGCGGAGCCCGGTGTCGGCACGGTCGCGGCCGGTGTGTCGAAGGCGCATGCGGACGTGGTGCTGATCTCCGGCCACGACGGTGGTACCGGTGCCTCGCCGCTGACCTCGCTGAAGCATGCGGGTGGTCCCTGGGAGCTCGGCCTGGCCGAAACCCAGCAGACGTTGCTGCTCAACGGACTTCGCGATCGCATCGTCGTGCAGGTCGACGGCCAGATGAAGACCGGCCGCGACGTAATGATCGCCGCACTGCTCGGCGCCGAGGAATTCGGTTTCGCCACCGCGCCGCTGGTCGTCTCGGGTTGCATCATGATGCGGGTCTGCCACCTCGACACCTGCCCCGTCGGTGTCGCGACGCAGAACCCGGTGTTGCGCGAACGTTTCACCGGCAAGCCGGAATTCGTCGAGAACTTCATGCTGTTCGTCGCCGAAGAGGTCCGGGAACTGTTGGCGGAGTTGGGCTTCCGCACCATGGACGAGGCCATCGGCCGGGTCGATATGCTCGATACCTCCAAGGCCAAGGCACATTGGAAGGCCAGCAAGCTGGACCTGTCGCCGATTCTCGACGATGTCGAGACGGCCTTCATGCGCCAGGACCGGTACTGCACCAAGACCCAGGACCACGGCCTGGACAAGGCACTGGACGTGCAGCTGATCGCGCAGAGCGCCGATGCGCTCGAGCGCGGTCAGGCGGTGAAGTTCGAAACCAAGATCACGAATGTCAACCGCACCGTCGGCACCATGCTCGGCCATGAGGTGACCAAGCTCTACGGTGGCGCGGGCCTGCCCGATGACACCATCGACATCACCTTCGCCGGCTCCGCGGGCAACAGCTTCGGCGCATTCGTGCCCGCTGGTATCACGCTGCGGGTGCACGGTGACGCGAACGATTATGTGGGCAAGGGTCTTTCCGGCGGCCATCTGATCGTGCGCCCGTCGCTGAACGCACCGGCCGAATTCGTCGCGGAGCAGAACATCATCGCGGGCAACGTGATCCTGTTCGGCGCCACCAGCGGTCGGGCACTCATCAACGGGGTGGTCGGCGAGCGGTTCGCCGTGCGCAACTCGGGCGCCACCGCGGTGGTCGAGGGCGTCGGTGACCACGGCTGTGAATACATGACCGGTGGTCGGGTGGTCATCCTTGGTGAGACCGGCCGCAACTTCGGTGCCGGTATGTCCGGCGGTGTCGCATTCGTCTACAACCCGAACGGCACCTTCGAGTCCAAGCTCAACCCGGAACAGGCCGGTGCGGTCGAGCAGCTGGCCGGTGACGACTTCACCTGGCTGCACGACATCATCACCCAGCACCGCGATCAGACGGGTTCGGCCCTCGCCGAACGCATTCTGAGCGATTGGTCCCAGCAGGTGAACCACTTCGTGAAGGTTATGCCGCGCGAATACAAGAAGGTTTTGCTCGCGATCTCCGAGGCCGAGAAGAACGGCACGGATGTCGACGAGGCGATTATGGAGGCTGCACGTGGCTGACCCGCAAGGATTTCTGAAGCACACCAAACGGGAACTGCCGACGCGTCGTCCGGTTCCGCTGCGCCTGCTGGACTGGAAAGAGGTCTACGAGGGGGATTTCTCCCACCAGACCCTGCAGACCCAGGCCAGCCGGTGCATGGACTGCGGTATTCCGTTCTGTCACAACGGCTGTCCGCTGGGCAACCTCATCCCGGAGTGGAACGACCTGGTCCACAAGGGCCAGTGGCGTGAGGGCATCGACCGGCTACACGCGACCAATAACTTCCCGGAGTTCACCGGGCGGCTGTGCCCGGCGCCGTGCGAGGCGTCCTGTGTCCTCGGCATCAACCAGGATCCGGTGACGATCAAGCAGGTCGAGGTCGAGCTCATCGAGAACGCCTTCGACGAGGGCTGGGTGACTCCGGTCTACCCGACCCGCCTCACCGGCAAGAAGGTCGCCGTGGTCGGTTCCGGCCCGGCCGGTCTGGCCGCCGCGCAGCAGCTGACAAGGGCCGGTCACACCGTGACCGTCTTCGAGCGCGCCGACCGCATCGGTGGTCTGCTGCGCTACGGCATCCCGGAATTCAAGATGGAGAAGCGCTTCATCGATCGCCGTATCGCACAGATGGAGGCCGAGGGCACCATCTTCAAGACCGGGGTGAACGTCGGTGTCGACATCACCGCCGACGAACTGCGCGAGCGTTTCGACGCGGTCGTGCTGGCCGGTGGCGCCACCCTGGCGCGTGACCTGCCGATCCCGGGCCGGGATCTGGACGGTATCCACCAGGCGATGGAATTCCTGCCGTGGGCCAACCGGGTGCAGCTCGGCGACGAAGTCACCGACGAGCGCGGCCTGCCGCCGATCCACGCGAAGGACAAGAAGGTCGTCATCATCGGTGGCGGTGACACCGGCGCGGACTGCCTGGGCACCTCGCACCGCCAGGGCGCGGCCAGTGTGCACCAGTTCGAGATCATGCCGCGACCGCCGGAGGAGCGTGCCTCCTCCACCCCGTGGCCGACCTACCCGCTCATGTACCGGGTCTCCTCGGCGCATGAGGAGGGCGGCGAACGCGTGTTCTCGGTGAACACCGAGCGGTTCGTCGGCGAGGACGGCAGGGTCACCGCGCTCGAGGCGCACGAGGTCAAGATGGTCAACGGCCGCTTCGAGAAGGTCGAAGGCACCGACTTCACCCTCGAGGCCGATCTGGTGCTGCTCGCCATGGGCTTCACCGGACCCGAGAAGCCAGGGCTGCTCGAAGGTCTCGGCGTCGGCTACGACCAGCGCGGCAATGTCCAGCGCGATAGGAACTGGTCGACCAATATCCCCGGGGTCTTCGTCGCCGGTGATATGGGCCGCGGCCAGTCGCTGATCGTCTGGGCCATCGCCGAGGGCCGCGCCGCCGCGTCCGCGGTCGACAAGTTCCTCGAGGGCGAGACCGCGCTGCCCGCACCGATCCTGCCGACGGCTGTCGCGCAGCGTTAGAACCTCTCTTACCGGAGCGGGAAGGGCGCCTGTGGATTTCGGTCCACAGGCGCCCTTTATTCGTGCATCGACACTGCCGGGCATTTGCCCTGCGTACGTATTCGATCCCGTCCAGGCGCGCGCAACATTGCCGAGCGGAGCCGACTTCGGCAAATCCGGTGACGGGAATCGGACACCGCCGCGAGTTCGAATGGCGTCGGCCGTTGTGTTGCCTTATTGTGATCTGCGGCGTGGTACGTGATCTTGGGATGTGGGTTGCGACCTGCATGTCGTGCCAGTGGGTCAGTCCTGGTGATTCGATGTGCGCTGGATCGACATCCGCCGAGGTCAGCACGGTAAGCGAACAACCGGCTCTCGCAAGGGGCGATGTTTTGAACTGGAGCAATATGCAGTTGAAGAAGGTTGCCGCCGCCATCGGTGCGTGCGCGGCTGTTGCATCCGGCGTAGTGCTGGGTAGCGGTTCGGTATCGGCCGATCCGGGCTGCCCGAGTCTCTATGTGGTGGCGGTGCCCGGCACCTGGGAGACCGGCAAGGATAAGACGCCGCAGCCCGGCATGCTGTCCGGTGTCACCAATAACCTGCCCCGGTCGGTGGACGTCGATTACGTGACATATGCCGCGACCGCATTCCCGTGGGAAGGCGATGTCTACGGCGCGTCCAGGAAGGAAGCGACCGACCGCGCCCGCGGCCTGGCCACCGATATGGTGCAGCGTTGCGGTGGCACCAAGATCGCGCTCGTCGGCTACAGCCAGGGTGCGGATGCGGCGGGCGACCTCGCCGCCGAGATCGGCACCGGCATGAGCCCGATTCCGGCGGACCGGATCGCGGGTGTCGGCCTGATCTCCGATCCGCGCCGCTCGCCCACCGACATCCAGGTCGGACCGCCCGCGCCGGGTGCCGGCGCTGGTGGCGCTCGGGTCGGCGGCTTCGGCTGGCTCAGCGATCGCACCCGCACCATCTGCGCGCTCGATGATCTCTACTGCGCCACCGCCACCGACGATTTCGTGACCCGGTTCGCCGGTTTCCTCGCGCAGACCTCGGAGGCGAATCCGGCCAACCTGTGGCGCTACCAGCTCGAGGCGGGCGCCATCATGAACGACCTGACGAACTTCGGCGGTATCCCGACGCTGCAGTCGCAGCTCACCGAGTCCGCCAATCAGCAGCGGGCGAAGGATCTGCAGCGGTTCTACAACTCGCACACGCATACGCTCTACGGCAGCTACCCGGTGGGCGACGGGCAGACCGCTATCTCCTGGATGCACAACTGGATCGCGGGCATGGCCTGATTCCAGGTCCCGGACACCGAGCGAAGGCCACCTCTCCCGACGGAGAGGTGGCCTTTCGCTTTCTACGACCCGTGCTCAGCCCGCGGAGCCGGTCGGCGGCCGGAACTGCTGGAAGGGCCGCGGTCCGGGGCCCCGGAAGCCATTATCCGGCCCCGGGAACCATGTACCTTGATCGTCACCTCCATCGCCGAGGCGGTGATGATGGTAGTGATGACGGTCGATCTCGGTGCCTTGCGATGGAATCGGACCAGATACGGACTGGGCGGAGGAATCGGGTTCGGCCGCGGAGGCCGTGACGGCGAGTGCGCCGAGTGGCACGACGATCAATGCGCCGGCGACCGCGATTCGGGCTACGTTGCGCCTTGTCTTGGAGAGCAAAACGGGGTTCCTTTCTCTCGGATCGTGAGTCGCTGGCGCGGCGGCTCGCCGCTGGCGACTCACGTGCAGGTCGCTCGAAATGACCTGCTCCCATCGAAGGCTCCGTCACTGGGATTGTGGTGCGATCATTCTGGCAGTCGACTGTGAATGGTCGAGTCTGCGAATAACTGTCAAGGTTGCTGTGAAATATTGCGCGGCAACAGATCCCACACATGGCCGTTTTCGTTGATGGTTGCGGCGGTCCGGCGGCCGCTGCGGGAGAACAGGACCCGGCTGATCGAGCAGTAGTCGATCGGGAAGGTCAGCGGCCGGACCAGGCCGAGCACGTCCTGCAGGAGCACATTGATCACCCCGCCGTGCGCGAAAATGACCACCGTATCCGCGGGATCGGTGTGTGCGGCGATCAAGGTGATGGCATCACGCACCCGGGTGATGAAGGCGGGCGCGTCGATCTGTTCGGGCAGATGGCCGGACTTGATCCGCTCGTAAACGGCCGCGAATTCGACCTTGGCATCCTCGATCGGAATGTAGGAGGGCAGGTCGCGATCGTATTCGGCTAGATCGTCGATCACATCCACCGGCAGCCCCAGCTTCGCCGCGGTCGGCGCGGCCGTCTCCCGGGCCCGTCGCTGCGGACTGCTCACGATCCGACTGATCCGATGATGCCCCAACGCCGCAGGCACTCGTTCGGCCTGCTCGACACCGACCGGCGCCAACTCGGGATCGGCTGGTCCGCTGGAGGTCGGCACCCGCACCGGCTGAGCATGACGAACGAGTATCAACTGCACTCCGCCCACTCTGCCGTACGGTGGGCGTTCATTCGCACTAGGGCGGTTCGTGCGGTGTGAGCCGGGCCGTTTCCGCGAGCTTACTGCTGCTTCTTGCGCCGGGTCAGCAGGTAGATGCCGCCGACGATCAGAGCGACGATGACCAGGCAGCAGATGCCGCCGATGAGCAGCCCGCTGCTGCTCTTCTTTTTCTTAGCCGCGAACTCCACCGCCGAGGCGACGGTGTCGGAGTTGGTCCAGGTGTCCGCGCTCGCCCATACCTGTGGATCCAGTAGAGCGGTGTTGGTCAGCAGATCAAGGTACATATGCATCCCCATGATTGATCGTATCGGCCTCCTCCCGGGGCCCGAATTACCAAGACTAGCGGGCGAATACGGCACCTGGAGCTTTTCCTGGAGCTTTTCGCGCCGACGATCTTTCATGATCCCTGGCGGGAGATTCTCAGCGCGGCTTCACCAGGGGGAACGGCAGCGTCTCGCGGATGCTGCGACCGGTGATCAACATGACGATGCGATCGACCCCCATCCCCAATCCGCCGGTCGGCGGCATCGCATGCTCGAGCGCCTGGAGGAAGTCCTCGTCGAGCTCCATGGCCTCCGAATCGCCGTTGGCCGCCAGCATCGATTGTTCGGTGAGCCTGCGGCGCTGTTCGATCGGATCGGTGAGTTCGCTGTAGGCCGTACCCAATTCGACACCCCAGGCGACCAGGTCCCAGCGCTCGGTCACACCGGGAATGCTGCGGTGCGCGCGGGTCAGCGGGGATACCGAAGTCGGGAAGTCGATGTAGAAAGTCGGCTTCTCCGTAAGGGATTCGACCAGGTGCTCATACATTTCCTGCACGACCTGTCCGGCATCCCAACCGTGCTGATAGGGCACGTGCGCCTTATCGCAGAGTTCGCGCAGCTCCGGGAGGGTGGTCTGCGGGGTGATCGTGGTGCCGAGTGCCTCCGATACCGCGCCGTGCACGGTCTTCACCGCCCACTCCCCGGAGATGTCCACCTCCTCGAAGGAGCCGTCCGAGTTGGGGCGCAGCGCCACCATCGATCCATTGGCGGCCTGGGCGGCATTCTGGATGAGCTGGCGGGCCAGCCGCATCATGCGCTCGTAATCGGCATGCGCCTCATAGGCTTCCAGGCTGGTGAACTCCGGATTATGGCTGAAGTCCACCCCCTCGTTGCGGAAGTTGCGGCCGATTTCGAAGACCTTCTCCATGCCGCCGACGCACAGCCGCTTGAGATACAGCTCGGGCGCGATCCGCAGATACAGATCCAGATCGTAGGCATTGATATGGGTGTGGAACGGTGTCGCGTTGGCCCCGCCGTGCACCTTCTGCAGGATCGGGGTCTCCACCTCGAGATATCCCCAGGCGTTCAACGAATCCCGCAGCGAGCGCACCACCGCGGTGCGCTTGCTCAGTACCTCGCGGACCTCCGGATTGATCGCCATATCGACGTAGCGCTGGCGGACCCTGGCCTCGGGATCGGACAGGCCCTTCCACTTGTCCGGCAGCGGATGCAGGCATTTGCCGATCATCCGCCAGTCCGCGGCCAGCAGTGAAAGTTCGCCCCGGCGGCTGTGCCCGATCCGGCCGCTGACCTCGATGAGGTCACCGAGGTCGAAGAAATCGCCGAATTCGGCGCTGCGTTCGGCACCGACCCGATCACGGTCGATGACCAGTTGGATATCGTCGGTCCAGTCCCGGACCACCGCGAAGATCACACCGCCGTAATCGCGGATGCGCAACAGTCGGCCGCAGACCCGCACCGTGGTGCCGCGCGGTGAACGGCGCGCCGCCGCAACGGTATGCGTCGGGGGATAGGCGACCGGATAGGCATCGATACCGGCGGCCGCGAGCCGATCGAGCTTGTCCATGCGCACCCGCACCTGCTCCGGGCGGCGCGGAAGCTGTTCCACCCCAACGCTATCCGGCAAATCCGGGGGACTGCCGTCGGCGTGCAGTCCGGTGATGCCCGCGGGTACCGCACTGTGCAGACCGGTATGGGTGATGGTTTCGGGTTCCTTGCCGAAGCGCGGCAGGAAGCCCTCGGCGAGCGCACTGGCGATGGCGACTCGAGGTAGTTGCCTGCGTTCCTCGAACAGGAAGAATCGGGGCACCCAGTGCGGCTGATACTTCACATTCGACCGGTACAGCGCCTCCAACTGCCACCAGCGTGAAAAGAACAGCAGCACACCGCGCCACAGCCGCAGCACGGGTCCGGCGCCGATGCGTCCGCCCTCTTCGAATACCGAGCGGAACACCGCGAAGTTCAGCGAAACCTTGGTAATGCCATGCTGTTCGGAATTCAGCGCGAGCTGGGAGATCATCAGCTCCATCACACCGTTGGGGCCCTGTGGATCTCGGCGCATCAGCTCGAGTGACGCGCCGGTTCGTCCCCACGGCACCAGCGACAGCATGCCGAGTACCCGCCCCTGCGGATTCACCGCCTCCACCAGCAGGCAGTCGCCGTCCAGTGGATCGCCCAGGCGTCCGAGCGCCATGGAAAAGCCGCGCTCGGTTTCGGTATCGCGCCAGGCATCCGCACGCGCGATCACCTGCCGGAATTCCTCGGCCGGGATATCGCGGTGGCGGCGAATGCCTACCGTGATCCCGTGCTTGCGCAACCGGTTCGCGGCCTGGCGGACCTGCTTCATCTCCGGCCCCGCGAGCGAGAAGGACCTGGTGTCGAGAATTGCCTCGTCGCCGAGGCGCAGCGCCGAAAGTCCGGCCCGCCGATACGCCGTCGCACCGAGTTCGCTGGCGCCCATGACCGCCGGAGCCCAACCGAATTGGTCGGCGAGCCGCAGCCAGGCATCGATGGCCTGCGGCCAGGCCTCGCGAATGCCGATCGGATCACCACTGGCGAGGCAGACGCCCGATTCGACGCGATAGGTGAGCGCCGCCTTGCCGCTCGGCGCGAACACCACCGCCTTATCGCGTCGGGTCGCGAAGTAGCCCAGCGAATCCTCGATATCGGAGCGTTCCAGCAGGCCGCGGATCGCGGATTCGTCGGTGCCGGTCATCGCATTGCCCGCGCGTTGTGAACGCAGCAGGATGACCACCGCAGCCAGCAGGGCGATGGCGCCGAAGAGGCCGAGCAGGAAGTTGATGAACGGGCGCGGATGGCCGTCGAAATGTTCGTTGTCCACCAGCACCGCGGCCGTCACCCGGTAGACCGACCACAGCGGCCGCTGCACGCCGCGCGGCAGCGACCCGGGAAACAGCTCCACCAGACCCCAGCCGAGCAGACAGCCGATAGCGAGGCCGCCGACCAGTACGCCCAGCGCCTTCCAGCCGGCGCCCCGGCGCACCTTGGTGTAGAACTCCCGCCAGGACGCGAGCAGTATGCCGATCGCGGCGAACTGCAGCACCGCTGCCACCAGCGCGTGCATATTGCCCTCGTCGGCAAATTCGAGCACATTCGCCAGGGCGTAGAGCGCGATATAGCCGACCAGCAACCACCAGGCGATCCGCTTGCGGCTGGCCGTGGCTCCCGCGAGGAGACCGACCACCAATGCCCACACGAGGCTGGTGTCCGGTGCGTCGAAGTAATACAGGTCGATGTAGCGACGCGGCACATGCGTCAGATATCGCAGTCCGGGCGAGAGGCTCCACAGGAAGCAGAGCACGGCGAACACACCCAGGAGCAGGCCCGCGATATGCGGGACTTCGCGCAGCCGTCCGTGGCCGCGGTGCGGGACCGGTGGTGCCGGTCTTTCCGAGAGTGGTTCGGTGGCGATGTGTTGCCGGGCGTGCGTGGTTGTCACAGCACCAGTGTGTACGGTGCCGCGGTACTGGTGCTCGAAGACCACCCGGGCATGTCGGTTCTCGGCAAATCATTCATGCGTGTCGACCATCTGTATCTGATTTGTGGTGCTCACGGGTCCCTGGCGTGGTTACGCCGCGCTACCGTCGCCGGGACACCGCGGGCGGGGGTTGGATTTCTGGTTCGAGGGCAACGGAGTAAGGATGTATCCCATGTCCGATGCAGTCGATGTGCCGATCGATGACGACGTCATTCGACTCGGTCAGTTCCTCAAGCTGGCCAATCTGATCGATTCCGGATCGGAGGCCAAGACCGTGATCGCCGCGGGTCTGGTACGAGTGAACGAGGAGGTGGAACTGCGTCGCGGACGGCAACTGCATGTCGGCGACATCGTTGCCCTCGCCGGTCACAAGGTCAGGGTGGCGACGGCTTAGTCGCTCAGCCTTCGGCACGGACGACTATGCCGTCGTGGTCGCTGTAGAGCATGTCGCCGGGTACGAAGGTGATGCCGCCGAATTCGACCGGAATATCGCGGTCGCCGGCGCCGGTCTGGGTGCTCTTGCGCGGGTTGGTGCCCAGCGCCTTGATGCCGATATCGAGCGTGCGCAGAATGGCCGAGTCGCGCACCGCACCGTTGACGATGACGCCGGACCAGCCATTGGCCACACCGCGTCCAGCGATGATGTCGCCGACCAGTGCGGTGTGCACACTGGCGCCGCCGTCGACGACCAGCACGCCGCCGTTGCCCGGCTCGCTCAGCGTTTGCTTGACCAGCAGGTTGTCCTGGAAGCAATGGATCGTGGTGATGCGTCCGGAGAATGCCGCGCGCCCGCCGAACTGGATGAACTGCGTATCGCAGCTACGGATTTCGGGGCCGATCTCGTCGGCGAGGTCCGCGGTGGCAAAGGTGTTGTGCGATTCGGTCACGGGTGCCAGCTTAGATTTCGGGCCACAGCCGACTCCGAACGGACCATCCGGTCTGTCCGTTTCATTGGTGTGACACCGCTAGCGGTGCCCGTAATGCATCTCGTATTTGATCCGCTCGGTTTCGCGCATCTTGTTGTGGTTGATCCACTGCTGATCGATGCCGTGCTGGGCCAGCCGGAACCGGCGCCAGACGTAACTGAGCGACACCGTGAACAGGATCAGCGGCACGATCATCATGACGATCATGCCGATCTTCAACCCCATCGGGCCGGGGAACAGCAACCACAGCGCGAAGAACGGGATGAACGGTACGAGGAAGCGGACGAGATAGCGTTCCATGGCCCCGTGCCCGACGAGGTCGTGGATGACCCACTCGTGCAGCTCCTCGGGGAGCTCGCGGCCCAGATCATAAGCGATCCGTTGGCCTATCGTGGGGCGTTTCATATGTTCAGGCTATGCCCGTGAGATCCATCACGGCCAGGTTCGGCGAATATTCGGTAGGCGAATTCCGCACCGGGGCTGGTGAGATGCATCGGCGGCGTGCGGTCAGCCGTAGTGCACAGGACCCTCCGGCCGGACGGACAAGTTCGCCGATCGGTGGCTAGCTCTGCCTGCTGATGTGGAACTCGGCGATCTGGGTGGTCAGGTTGTGCGTGGAGTGTTTGACCGCGATCTTCACGAACGGCTCGATGGTCTTGCCGAGCACCTTGCCCGCGATGCCACCGGGCATGCGATAGTCGACGATCGCGTCGACCGTGCAGTTCTCGGCTCCCTTGGCGTGGAACAGGAAGGTGGATTCGATCTCGAACCCCTTGATCGACTTCACCGCGATCGCGAAGTTCTGCTCCCACCGCACGACCCGCAGCCGCGAATGTAGCGCGGCGGGACCGAGTTTGATGGTGCCGTCGAAGGTCGCGCCGACGCCCTCGACCTGGTCGGTGATCGGCGTGAAGTCCTGGACCTCGGTGATGAAACGCGACAGATTCCGGTAGTCGTTGACATACGCGAAGGCTGTTTCGGCCGATGCCACACAGTCTTCGACGATCTTTACCTCGGTCATCGCACGACTGTAACGGGCTGCTTTCGGCCCAGCAGGGGATGCTTGCATGTGCAAGCGTCAGCCGGTGACCGCCAGGGTCGCCGCCATCCCGAAGGCCACGGCCATCACCGCCACCTCGATAACCGCCCGCCGCAGCGAGGATTCGGCAGGCATTCGATGCCCGGTCGCCTGCGGTACCCAGGTCCGTCGCCACCACCAGCCCAGTGCCAGCAACGCGACCAGCACAAGGGTTTTCGCGAGCAGAATGCGGCCGTAGCCGGTCGTCACGAACGGGGCGATCCCGCCCACCCGCACCAACCCGTTGACGAGGCCGGTGACCGCGACGACGCCGACCAGCGGCAGTGCCACCGCCGAATACCGCGGCAGTGTCACCGCCCACTCACCTCGGGTGCGCACTACCAGCGCCAGCGCGACCAACAGGCCGAACCAGGCCGCCGCAGCCAGCGCGTGCAGTGCCGCGAGCACCGAGCCCAACGGCTGCTGCGACATATGTCCGGTGATCGGCCGCAGCGCGAGCGCCACCGCGGCGAAGACCAGCACCAGATCAGCCGATGCGGTCTCGGGTCGCCGGAACGCCAGCGTCGAATAGCACGCGACCGCACCGCTGCCGATCAGCACCGCGATGCCGACCTGACCACCGCTGATCTCGACCAGGAAATTACCGAACTGCCTACCGCTGAGCTTGCCGATCGGCACCCCGACGACGGCGGCAGCCTCGAAGGCCAGCACCGTGAATTCGGTGACACACCAGATCCCGGCCAGTACCGCCAGTGCCCGCCACGGCGGCCGCTGCCGTTCGTGTAGGCGGGGCAGCGCGGCCAGCCCGAGCACGGTCGCTCCGGTGCCGTCGGCCAGCACCCGAACGACGCTCTCGGTCTGTGCGGGGGCTGGGATGGCCAGGATCAGTGCAAGCGCCACCCCGAGCAGCCCGGCCGGGATGACCAGCAGCAATGCTTGCGCATTTCCGCCGCTGGTCGTCGGCTGCACCTTGTTCACCTGTGTGCTCTTCTCACCGCTGCGCTTTGCGGCTCCTGCCGCCGAACAGAGCGAAGGCCAGACCGCCGCCGAACAGTACGACAGCGCCGAGGATGAAGACCCACAGCGGAATGCCACCGGAATCGTCGCCACCGCCGGAGTTGTTCTGGCTGTTGACCTTCGGGCCCGGGGTGCCGTTGCCTGCCTTGGTCAGGGTGAAACTCAGTTCGCCCTTGACCGGATGACCGTCGGCGGAGGTGACCCGGTACCCGATCTTGTAGATACCGGTCGGGCCGAGTTCGCCGACCGCGACGCTGACCGTCGGGCCGTCGACCTTCGGATCGCCCTTGGACCACAGGTTCCCGTCCGGCCCCACTACGGTGAGCGCCGGAAAGCTTTCCTGCAGTGGCTCGTTGAAGGTGATGCTCACCCGATCCGGACCGGTTTCGATGCTCGCGCCGTCGGCGGGCACGCTGCTGACCGGCGCCGAATGCGCTGCCGCCGTTCCGGCCGCGAGCGCGCTCATGCTCACCAAGAGCAGGCCCGCGATCAGCCCGGCGACCATGCGTCGTATGGCGGTGCCGCTCATGCCCGGCGTCCCCGGATCACATTGCCGAGGCCGAGTGCGACGCCGAGCAGGCCGAGTGCGAGCCCGATGCCGCCGAGCCAGCGGGCGGTGTTGTCGGTGTCCTTCGACTTCTCTTCGGCGGCGGCCGAACTGCCGACGTGGTGGCCGTCATGGCCGTCGCCGGTGGCCGCGGCGAGGGTGAGCGTCGGTGTCGGATGCTCGGGTTCGGAACCGTCGGTGCCCAACGGCTGATCCCATTTGACGACCTTACCGTCGCTGTAGGTCTGGGTGGTCGCGAAGCTGACCTCGTTCTGGGTCGGCAGCGGGCCGACCGAGACGACGAAGCGCTGGAACTGGCCGGGACGCACGCCGGGCGTGCCGGGATCGGCGGTCCAGGTGACCGAAGTGGCCTCGGCCTTGTCATTGCGGTCGACCTTGGAGTTCCAGCCCGGAATGGGTTCGGTGCGGGCGCTCTTGAGGTTGGGCAGGGCGACGGTGAGCGCCGTGGTGTTCGCGGTCTCCGATTCGGTTGGGACCTTGAAGGTGATCACCGAATAACCGCCCTGCGTCGCGCCGGGTGCGTCGGCGGTGACGTGTGCGGCGGCGGTACCGCTCGCGAGGAGAACAAAGCCTGCGGCGGCGACCGCCGTGCAGGTGCGCGTGATCTGCGTGCGCATGGATGAAGTGCTTTCTGTCCGAAGGGGTTTGGGTGCGGCGGGTCAGGCCGACACCGGTGGCGCGCGCGGCCCGATCGCGCCGTTCGGATGAAAGCGGTAGTGCCGGAGAATGGGGTCGCACCAGCGGACCGGGCGGGTGAGCGCGAACGGCGATCCGGTGACGGAAATCGCGCGAAGGACGCTGGACGCCGTCGCGTAGAGCCGCTCGGCCAACAGGATCAGTGCGACGCAGCCGAGTGTTGCGATCAAATGCGCCGCCAACATCCAGCCGGTGGCCAGATAGGGGTCGAGTCGCGGTGCGCCGACGGCGGTATGGGTGTGGGCGTGGTCGATCAGTCCCGATAAGACGACGTGTCCGGCGAACTGGCCGAGCATGAGCGGACCGAGCACGGCCGAACGGCCGCTGCCGAGACGCAGCCGTCCCGCGGCCCAACCCGTCAACGCCGAAACAAGCAGCAGCAGTGCGGATTCGGCGGAATCCGGAAATCCACCGCCCGCCGCACCGTGTGCGGCGATGGCGAGCGTACCGACCATGCCGCCGACCAGACAGCCACGGGGGCTGGCGGAGAGCTGGCCGGGAGACATCGGATCGATCAGCTGACGCCGAGGCGCGCCAGTACGTCCGCCTCGATACCGGACAGCTCGCTGGAGATCGATGTGTGCACGGCGCGCCGACGCGGTGCCGGCATCTGCTCCGCGGTCCGAATCGCGGCGGTCAGATTGCCGAGTCGATCCTGGATGGCGGCGACGAATTCCTGGGTCTCACCCTTGTTCACCTTGTCGCCGGACTGCGCGCCGATCTTGTCGAGGGCGGCTTCGGTATTGCTGATCCGCGCCCGCAGCCGGCCGCCGTGGCCGCTGAAATCACCGAGCTGTTCGATGCCGATGCCGAGCTGATGCGCCCGACGAGTATCGATCCGGCCGCGGATGTAGGTCGCGGCGCGATAGGCCAACGGTGCGAGGACGGGCACCAGCACCCGGGCGACCCCCAGGTACTTGCGGACCTGACTCGCCGTGAACGGATCTCGCTCGGCCTTTGCGGCCACCTTGAGTGCGGCCTTCTCCTCAGCCTGCAATGTGGTGATCTGCGCCTTGGCGACCTTGCGCTGGGTGCGGGCCTCCGCACGGCGGGCCTTGCGGTCGTTCCTTGCGCCGAGTTTCGCCTCCATGGCGGCCTTGTGCTTGAGGGCCTTCGCCTCGGCCCTGCGGCTCGGTCGCCGCTTGCGCTTCGTGAACAACCCCATCGAGGCCCTCCTGTGTCCAATTTGCCGCGCCTAGGGCGCGACGTGTTCGCGGCCCCCGGTGACTCGGCTGAGTCGATGGCCGCGCCTTCGCGCGGACGCGAGACGGGCCGCGAACATCGCTCGTAAGACTCGCTCCGAACGGGCTGCTTTGCTATTGAATCATCTCGCTGCTCGTCTACCAGGCACAGGTCTACCACGCCGCTCACGGCTCCGCCTCGCTAACGCTCGGCTCCGCCGTGCGCGGGACGCACTGTGTCTTCGGTTCGCTCGCTGACGCTCGCTCACTGGTGCTCCGCCTCGCTAACGCTCGGCTCCGCCGTACGCGGGACGCGCTGTGTCCTCGGTTCGACTCGCTCACTGGTGTGCCACGCGATTCAATGGTTACTTGTGCCTTGTGCGCGGACTGTGTCATGCGGTTCACAGAGTTGTCAGGGGTCTGGACCATACTGCGTATGTGTATTCGGGCAGCGGTGACCGCGACGGTCGCAATGACGAAGGCGTAGCCGACGAGCGACAGGTCGAGGACAGTTCTGCGCCGATGCCCGCCGAGCCGACCGCATTCGTCGATGCCAGGGCATTGATCGGGTGTCGGCACCGATTGCATTTGAATGCGGCCCATCCGGAACAGCTGACGGGTGTGATCGAGGATGCCGGGGTCCGTCAGCGCCGGGAGGCCGCGACCGCCCATCGCACCCGGGTGCGCGAGGCGCTGATCGCCGCGGATCCGGACAACTGGGTGGTGATCGATCCGACGCTGCGCGCGGGGGAGCGGGCCGCGGCCACGATGCGCGCGTGTGCCGAAGGCGCCCAACACATTTGGGGCGGACTGCTGCCGCAGGAACCGGATACCGGTCGGCGTGGCGGTTCGGAGATCCTGCTGCGCGATCGCGATCGCGGCGGCTATATCCCGGTGATCGTGGTCAACCACAAGGTCACCGATCTGCGCCAGCCCGAACCGGCCGATTTCCACCCGACCACCTCGGATCCGTATCACTGGGATCCGCAACCGGATCCGCATCGCAAACTGCGCCAGCAGCCCCGCGACCAACAGCGGCTCGCCCATCTGTACCGGATGCTGCAGCGACACGGCCTGGCAAGTCCGGCGCTGGTCGGCGGCGTGATCGGCTATAACTTCGACCGCATTCTGGTGCACGATCTCGGCCCGCTGCTCGCCGATTACGACCGTCGCTATGCCGATCGAATCGCGGTGGTGCGTGGGGAATTGCCAACGGTGCCATCGAAGGTGCCCGAATGCCGCCAGTGCCCGTGGTGGACCCGCGAAGCGCCCGCCGATCAGGCACGGGTCGCCGGTCAGAGCTGCGAGGGCTGGTTGACCGAACATCGGGACGTGAGCCTGGTCGCGCCCGGTTCCCGCGCGGAGGTGCTGCGCGGATACGGTGTCGAGACCATCGATGATCTGGCCGCCTGGGTCGGCGATGATCCGGAGGACTGGCAACACGGCCCGTTCGACGAGGCCGTGGTGACCGCCCGCGCCTGGCTCGCGGGTGCGCCGCTGGTGCGCCGGGTCGAGCGAGTCCGGGTGCGTCGGGCCGATGTCGAGGTGGATGTCGATCTGGAGAGCTTCCAGGAGTACGGCGCATATCTATGGGGCACGTTGCTCGACGGTGTGTACCGCCCGTTCGTCACCTGGGATCCGCTGCCCACCGAGGATGAGGGCCGCTCCTTCGGCGAATTCTGGACCTGGCTGATGACGGTGCGCGCCGAGGCCATCGCGGCCGGGAAGACCTTTGCCGCCTACTGCTATTCGCGGACCGCCGAGGACAAGTGGCTCTACGAATCGGCGCGCCGGTTCGCGGGGCGTCCAGGGGTGCCGACGGTCGAGCAGGTGCGCGCCTTCGTCGACGGACCGCAGTGGGTGGATATGTTCCAGGCCGTCTCCGACCAGTTCATCTGCCCGAATGGCAAGGGGCTCAAGAAGATCGCGCCGGTGGCGGGCTTCGCCTGGCGCGATCCCGAGGCGGGCGGCGAGGCGTCGATGAGCTGGTATCGGCTGGCCGTCGGCTACGAGGGCGACCCCGATCCGAGTCAGCGCACCCGGCTGCTGGAGTACAACGAGGACGATGTGCGGGCCACCATGGTGCTGCGCGAATGGATGCAGCCACGACCCGCACGGGCCGATGATCCCCACCGTGCCGACGTCGAGGTGCCCGGCTTGGCCGACTTCGGGCAGATGTCCGCGGATGTCGGATAGGTGCAGCGGTACCATCGCGACGTGACAGAGCATGTCGAACAACTCGAGTTCCAGGCAGAAACCCATCAGCTGCTCGAGCTGATGATCCATTCGGTCTACTCCAACAAGGACACGTTCCTGCGGGAGCTGATCTCGAACGCTTCCGATGCACTGGACAAGCTGCGGCTGGAGTCCTTCCGCGATAAGGATCTGCACGTCGACACCGCCGATCTGCATATCGAGCTGGAGGTCGACAAGGACAACCGGATCCTGACGGTCAGGGATAACGGCATCGGCATGTCCCGCGCCGAGGTGGTCGATCTGATCGGCACCCTCGCCAAATCCGGTACCGCGGAGCTGCGCAAGAAGCTGAACGAGGTCAAATCCGAGGCAGCCGCCGAGGAACTGATCGGTCAGTTCGGCATCGGCTTCTATTCGACCTTCATGGTCGCCGACAAGGTCACGGTGACCACCCGCAAGGCGGGGGAGACCGAGGGCACCCGCTGGGAGTCGGCCGCGGGCAGCTCGACCTACACCATCGAAACCCTCGACCAGGTCCCGCAGGGCTTCGCTGTCTCGCTGCAGCTCAAGACCCCGGACGAGGACGATCACCTCTTCGACTACACCCTGGAGTGGAAGCTCCGCGAGATCGTCAAGAAGTACTCGGACTTCATCGCCTGGCCGATCCGCATGCAGGTCGAGCGGACCGTCACCGAGGGGGAGGGCGAGGAGAAGACCGAGAAGACGATTGTCGAGGAGCAGACCCTCAACTCCATGAAGGCGTTGTGGACCCGCCCGAAGAGCGAGGTCAGCGACGAGGAGTACAAGGAGTTCTACAAGCACGTCAGCCACGGCTGGGACGATCCGCTGGAGATCATCCCGATGAAGGCCGAGGGTACCTTCGAATATCAAGCGCTGCTGTTCATTCCGTCGCAGGCGCCGTTCGACCTGTTCACCCGCGAGCACAAGCGTGGCGTGCAGCTCTACGTCAAGCGGGTGTTCATCATGGACAACTGCGAAGAGCTGATGCCGGAATACCTGCGCTTCGTCAAGGGTGTGGTGGACGCCCAGGACCTGTCGCTCAATGTCTCCCGCGAGATCTTGCAGCAGGACCGGCAGATCCAGATGATCCGCAAGCGACTGGTGAAGAAGGTGCTCTCGACGGTCAAGGACCTGCAGGGCGCCGAGGATCAGCAGAAGTACCAGACGTTCTGGAAGGAGTTCGGCCGCGTCCTCAAGGAGGGCCTGCTCTCGGACTTCGACAACCGCGAGACGCTGCTGCAGGTTTCCTCGTTCGCCTCGACCAACTCCGAGGAAGAGCTGACTTCCCTCGCCGCGTACGTCGAGCGGATGAAGGACGGCCAGGACGCCATCTACTACATGACCGGCGAAACCCGTCAGCAGGTCGAAAGCTCCCCGCATATGGAGGCCTTCAAGGCCAAGGGCCGCGAGGTGCTGATCCTGACCGATCCGGTCGACGAAATGTGGGTCGGTTCGGTCACCGAATTCGACGGTAAGCGGTTGCAGTCCATCGCCAAGGGCGAGGTCGATCTGGAGACCGAGGAGGAGAAGAAGGCCACCGAATCGCTGCGCGAACAGCAGGACAAGGACTTCGCCGAATTGCTCGGTTGGCTCGGCAAGACCCTGGACAATGTCAAGGAGGTGCGCCTGACCAACCGGCTCACCACCTCGCCCGCCTGCCTCGTCGGTGATGTCTTCGACTTCACCCCGATGCTGGAGCGGATGTACCGCGCCTCCGGTCAGCTGGTGCCCGAGTCCAAGCGGATCCTCGAGCTCAACCCGACCCACCCGCTGGTCACCGGTCTGCGCGATGCCTACGACACCCGCAGGGACGACGCTGAGGCGGGCAAGGTTCCCGAACTCACCGAAACCGCCGAATTGCTCTATGGCACCGCGGTTCTCGCCGAGGGCGGCGAACTCTCGGATCCGGCCCGCTTCGCCCAGATCCTCACCGAGCGCCTGACCCGCACGCTCTGACGAAGGTTCCCGCATAACCAGTGGCTATCTCGCACGGCCACTGGTTATGCGCTCCGAGCGTGATCAGGACAACTACCCGCAATGCGGTGCGCGCAGGACAATGGATAACGTGCCGAATGCGAACGGTCCGATCATCCGGGCTGCACGTGCCGATGACTACGACGCCATTACCACCGTTATCGATAACTGGTGGGGGCGCTCGGTGTTAACGCACCTGCCCAGGTTGTTCCTCGATCATTTCTACCGGACCAGCCTGATCGCCGAGGTGCCCGGCGCCGGACGGCGGGAACCGACCGACTGGCTGGCCGGATTCCTGATCGGCTTCCTCTCGCCGTCGGAATCCGACGAGGCCTATATCCACTTCGTCGGCGTCGACCCGCAGTCCCGCAAGAGCGGCCTCGCCCGCGAGCTCTACGAGCGATTCTTTGCGATCGCCAGGGCGAATGATCGGCATATCGTGAAGGCGATCACCTCGCCGGGCAATGACGCGTCCATCGGCTTCCACCGGCATCTCGGTTTCACGGTCGCCGGACCGGTGCGCGACTACAACGGACCGGGCCATCACCTGATCACCTTCGAACGCAAGATCTGATCTGCTTCGCGCACAGTGAGATTGGTCTGAGTTGGTAGGTCCCGGGGGGATCGCCCGGTTAGCCTTTGACGGTCGAAAGGATCGTCAGCTGATGTCTGGTAGCCCGCTTGCCACGGCCGAACCGTGGGATCTCGTCGCCGACGGATATGCCGAATTCGGACCCGCGATCATGGCCCCCTTCTCCGCGCACGCACTCGAGCTGGCCGGTCTTTCGGCCGAATCACACGTTGTCGATGTCGCTGCGGGGCCGGGCACGCTGAGTCTGCCCGCCGCCGAACGGGTGGCGCGGGTATCGGCCATCGACTTGTCGGAGCCGATGATCGAGCGACTCGCCGAGGACGCCCGCACCGCCGGGCTGACCAATATCGAAACGCAGGTGGGGGACGGGCAGGCACTGCCATTCGACGACGAGAGCTTCGATGCCGGTTTCTCGATGTTCGGGCTGATGTTCTTCCCGGATCGGGCCAAGGGTTTCGCCGAATTGTTCCGCGTGCTGCGTCCCGGTGCCACCGCCGTGGTGTCGAGTTGGGCGCCGGTGGCCGAATCGCCACTCATGCGGATGATGTTCGGCGCCTTCATGGCCGCCGATCCGTCCATTTCCGAACCCCAACCCAACTTGCTCAACCTGGAAAATCCGGAGGTCTTCGCGACGGAGATGCGCACCGCGGGCTTCGCCGGGGTGAGCATCCAACGCCACACCAGCACACTCGGTTTCGCCGACTCCGACGAGATGTTCGAGACCATGGTGCGTAGCAGCGCCCCACTGGTGCTGACGCGCCGCACCGTTGGCGAGCAGGTGTGGGCCGAACGTGTCGCGCTCATGCGCGCCTACCTTGCCGCCAACTACCGCCCGCACCAACCCCTCTCGACCACGGCGTTTCTCGGGATCGGCCACAAACCGACGCCCTGAGCCCAGCGCGACAACCGATTTCGTCAGTGCACCGGTGCCGCAACGGGTACGCCCAGAAGCAGAAGGGGTGCCCGACCGCCGGCCCTACGGCCAACGATCGTGGCACCCAACTGCTATGGCTTGAATATCCGGGGAGGCGGACGAACGCAGGCTCTTTAGCGAGGGGCCATGCGCAGCGCGCCGTCCATGCGGATGGTCTCGCCGTTGAGGTAGTCGTGTTCGACGATGTACTGCGACAGCTGCGCGTACTCGTCCGGGCGGCCCAGGCGCGACGGGAACGGCACACCGGCCTCGAGGCCCTTGCGGTACTCCTCGGTGACACCGGCGAGCATCGGGGTGTCGATGATGCCGGGGGCGATGGTGTTCACGCGGATGCCGAACTGGGCCAGGTCACGCGCGGCCGGAACGGTCATGCCGTGCACGCCGCCCTTGGAGGCCGAGTACGCGATCTGGCCGATCTGGCCCTCGAATGCGGCGACCGAGGCGGTGTTGATGATGACACCGCGCTGGCCGTATTCGTCGACGGCGTCGGTCTTGGCGATGGCGTCGGCGGCCAGGCGCATGACATTGAAGGTGCCGAGCAGGTTGACGGTGATCACAGTGCGGAACAGCTCGAGATCGTGCGGGCCGTTCTTGGACAGGATGCGTCCGGCCCAGCCGACACCGGCGCAGTTGACCACGATGCGCAGCGGCGCACCCGATTCGACGACCTGCGCGACCGCGGCGGAAACCTCGTCGTTGCTGGTGACGTCGGCGGGGATCAAGGTGACGCCGTCGGGCACATTATCCCCGGCGCGCTCGATGGATTGGGGTACGTCGAGTCCGAAGACGGTTGCGCCCAGATCGGCGAAACGCTTGGCAGTGGCGGCGCCGAGGCCGGATGCGCCTCCGGTGATGATGGCGGCGGAACCCGAAATCTCCACGATGGTCCTCTCGTTCGTGACAGCCGGTTGGCCCTTCGTCAATTGCACCCTAACCGGTCCGCTGGGCGAGGCCCATCATGGCTCCCTCGCGCTCGGCGCCCGCACGTCATAGCACCTATCGATAAGCGAGATATTGTTTGCGAACATATATGTTCATAGCTGGTATCGTCGCTGGTATGAACCTGTTTTCCGGTGCGTCCGTGGCCGGGCGTCGGATTCTGATCACCGGCGCGGCGCGCGGCATCGGCGCCGCGTTAGCGCGGCAGTTGCACGCGAAAGGGGCGAAGGTAGCGCTGCTCGGGCTGGAGGCGGATCTGCTCGCGGAGGTGGCGCGCGAATGCGGGGACGCACCGTGGCGCTACTGCGATATCGCCGATCACCGGCAGGTGGAGCGGGTGGTGAACACGCTGGTCACCGAACTCGGCGGGTTGGACGTGGTGGTGGCAAATGCCGGGGTGGCCAAACAGCTGGCGCTGCTCGGCGGGGATCCGGCGGCCATGGAGGAGACGCTGGCGGTCAATGTGCTCGGCGTTTACTACACCCTGCGCGCCGCCGGACCGCACATCTGCCATCCGAACGGCTACGCGCTGGTCTTCTCGTCATTGGCGGCCGCGGTAAATCTGCCGTTGGTCGGGGCCTACAGCACGTCGAAGGCCGGGGTTGAGGCGCTCGGCAATACGTTGCGGCACGAGGTCAGGCATACCGGTGCGCGGGTCGGGGTCGCGTATTTCGCCGAGCTCGATACCGATATGACCGCGCGTGGCTTCGGTACCGCCGCTGCGCGGGCCATCCTCGGCCGGTCAACGGTCTCGGGCGTCGCACCGCTCGGTCCCGCGATCGATGCGGTCGAACGCGCCATCGCCCGGCGCAAACGTCAGGTGGTATCGCCGTGGTGGGTGGCGGTGGTGTTGCCGTTCCGGCCGATCGCCCAGCGGGTCATCGATATCGCGCTGCGGCGCGGGGTGGCGCGGGCATTGGAAATCGCGCGTACCGAAGAGGCACCCTTCACCACCGATCAACCGGCCAGACCCCGCAAAATGGAGCGACCGGCGTAGCCGGGATCGCCCGCCCGACCCTCGGAGCCACTGAATGACCGAATCCGTAAGCAGCGCACGCCAACTCCCGCGGGGGCGACACGGCCTGCCGAGGGAGGAGGTGATCGCCTCGCAGCGCGAGCGGATCCTGAGCGCGATGGCCGAGGCCATGGTCGAGAACGGATATGTCGGGACCTCGGTCGCGGCCATCCTGAAGCGGGCCGGGGTGTCACGGGAGACCTTCTACGAGCAATTCCGTTCCAAGGAGGATTGTTTCGAGGCCGCCTATGAGCGGGCCGTCGAGCTGCTGATCGCGAATATCGTGGATGCGATCAACGGCGATGCGCGGGATCCGGCCGGCCCAACCGAATCCGATCGGATGGGCCGCATCCTCGAGGCGTACTTCGACGGGCTGATCGCCGAACCCGCATACGCCCGCCTCTACCTCGTCGAGGTCTACGCGGTGGGTTCGAAAGCGATCGCCCGCCGCGCCCAGCTGCAGGAAGCATTCGTCGATATGATCGCCGACGTCCTCGACGCCCGCACCGACGAACAGCGCTTCGCCTGCCAAACCCTCGCCGCCGCCGTCAGCGCCATGGTCACCGCCCGCATAGCCGTAGACGACCTCGCCAGCCTCAAAGCCCTCCACGAACCCCTACTAGACCTGGTGCGCCGCAGCGGTGACCTCTACGGCGCAGCGATGCCGCGTCAGTCCGAGGTAGGGGCCTGAGCGAGCGGACCGGCGCGCAATCCGTTCGTCTGGATGTCGAAATCTCGGAGCGATCCGGGTCCGGGATTTTCGGTGTGATTGCTGTTGGCGCTGGATGGCGGCTGTGTAGCGGGGGCCGGTACTTGACCTGGTGCGCCGCAATGGTGATCGGCAGCGACGCGATGTTGCGTCAGTCCGAGGTACAGGGCTTGGGCAGCAGCGAGCAGACCAGCTTGCGGACCGTCGACCTGGATGTCGGCGCGAGCCAGGGTTGGGACTACTGACAGTCTGCGGCCCGCCCACCGCCACCAGGCATCGACCGCCAACCCGTTGAGCACAGGTCTGGGCCTTCGCCTTGACGGTTGGGGTAATGGCTGGTGGCCGAATAGCGTCAGGCGGGCCGGTGCGACCGGTCAGCGCACCCTGTCGACTTCGGGTGCCGGGTCGTTCGGGACGCGTTCCGAATTGCGCCGCACGCGCCGTGAGCGGATCAACAGGGCGATGCCCGCGGCGGCGGGCGCGAGGATGGCGAGTGCGCCGCCGGTGAGGACGCCGAGGTCGGGGCGGGCCGCGGCGAGCAGGCTTGCGGTGCCGAAGTAGAGGAACAGCAGGCCGGAGCCGATGCCGATGATGTGTTCCGGGAGATGTTTGCCGACCATGATGCCTGCCGCGATGGCGAGTGCGTCGGCGGCGACCATGCCGATGGTTGAACCGATCCAGACGCCGACCCAGCTGTTGTCGGTGGCCAGAGCTGCGGTGGCGAACATGGTTCGGTCGCCTAGTTCGGCGAGCAGAAAGGCCGAAAGGACCACGAAGAACGGCGCGGTTGTCGAACGCGGCGGCTTGGGTTCGTCCGCCTCGTCATCGCCGCCGAAATGTTCGCGCAAGGTCCACAGGCCGACGGCCAGGAAGGTGAGTGCGGCGATTAGCGCGATGGCCCGGGTGGGCAGGGCGGCACCGAGGAAATAGCCGATGCCGACCGAGATCAGATGCACCGCCGCGCTGGCTGTCGCAATGCCGCCGAGCACCACCCACCAGCGGTAGCGCAGCGCGAACGTCAACGCCATCAGCTGGGACTTATCACCCAACTCGGCGAGAAAGACGATTCCGACGCTGAGCAATATCGTCGTGATCATGTGGTCTGCACTCCCGGGCTCCGGCCTGCCGGCCGGGAGATCGGGTCACTTCTCCGGCCGACAACGTAAGGGTTGTCTCGGCCGAAGGTCTCGCCCACCGGATCCACACCGGTTCACGCGGCCGGGTCCGCGTCCTCGTGAGACGGCGAACCAGTATGTCGACAGCGCAATTGCGGGCTACTCCCCTTCGCTGCCATCGACTGTACCCTGCGTTCATTCTCGAGCCAAGTCGCCATCATCGAAATAGCAATGCGCACAATAAGTTTGGCGATCCAACCACCGATCTTCGGTTCCCCTCACAGATCCACCAGCAAACACTGATCCAGAAGTGAGCTAGCCCTTGGCAACCCGCATGGTGTCATCGCATACCGATTGACTGCCTCGCACAAGGTGCAGGGGCTGTCGCCGAACTGACGCGGTTGTTGGACGTGACGCAAGTCACGTGTCTATGTGGACGGCCGTGGGCGCAATCATGCTCGCCGCTGGGTGATTTGGTCCGCCGCTGTGATGGCTCGATCGCCCGTTCGGCGTATTCGGCAACAGCCTCTGAGCTTGTGCGAGGCAGCCACTGGCTATGCGACGGTTCAGGCAGCCAGGAGCATGGCCAGGACGGCGGTGTCGGGGTCGCTGATCGGGTCGAGGCCGACCCGGCTGACCAACGAGGTGACGGTGCCGTCGGATTCGGCTTCGGCCCAGGCTGCTCGGTGTTCCAGCCCCAGATGTGGGACGCCGGGCAGGAGTACGCAACCCGATGCGACGCCGACGCATTCCGGTAGCGAGGGCCGGGTCTCGGAAGGCGGATGCAGCATCAACAGTGCCGGTGGCACGTGGTCGGCGAATCGACCGGGTTCGAGCGCCTGGTCACCGAGCACCGGTCCCTCGGCGAGGACCAGCCCGACGGTGCCGGGTTCCGGATCATCCGGTAGCTCCTCGCGCACACCGAAGACGGTCGAGGTGGTCAGCAAGCCCGGAAACGAGGCCACCCGCACGGCAAGCACCAATACCTGCGCCCATTCCTTGGTGGTGTCGGGCCAACGTCCGGAGATGATGAACCCGCGCAGCGATCCGCGGGCATGGAACGGCGTGATGCCGATGGGGCCATTCGTAGGCATGATTGCCTCCCGTCGTGGAACCGGGGGCGGTGTTGCCCGTCCTCGAACTGTGGATTCGGAGAGAATGCGCCACAACTCACTTGGCACACAAGTACCAAAGAGTGCTAAGTGGACAAAACGAAACAAGCCCGTGGGCAGCGGTAATGCCCACGAGCTTGTGGATGCGCGATGGTGAGCGCAGCCAGGGGTCGTTCGATACCTCTGCACGCGACCGCATCGGCGTCACACCGTGTTTCGAGCGAAGCGCGGCCCAGCTCGGGTCCGAGTCCTCGAAGCAGATGCGCCACAGGCGCGAGTCTCGACGGCTCGGTCCCAAGTCACAAGGGGCCGCGAACACACAGCGCCGGAGGCGCTGCTATCGAACTCAGCCGAAGATGAGGCCCTTGGCCTGGCCGACGGCGCGGGCGAAGCGCTCCTGCACGTCCTCCCAGTTGACGACGTTCCAGAACGCGGTCACGTAGTCCGCCTTGACGTTCTTGTACTGCAGGTAGAAGGCGTGCTCCCACATGTCGACCTGCAGCAGCGGGATGATGCCCAGCGGCACATTGGCCTGCTGGTCGTAGAGCTGGAAGGTCAGCAGCTTCTGGCCGAGGGTGTCGTAGCCGAGCACCGCCCAGCCCGAGCCCTGCAGACCGTTCGCCGCAGCGGTGAACTGCGCGCGGAACTTGTCGAACGAACCGAACTGGTCGTCGATCGCGGCGGCCAGCTCGCCGACCGGCTTGTCACCGCCATTGGGGGAAAGGTTCTTCCACCAGATCGAGTGGTTGACGTGGCCACCCAGGTGGAAGGCCAGGTTCTTCTCGTTCAGGAAGATCGCGCCGTGGTCGCCCGCCTCGCGTGCGGCCTCGAGCTTCTCCAGTGCGGAGTTGGCGCCAGCGACATAGGCAGCGTGGTGCTTGGAATGATGAATCTCGTTGATCTGCCCGGAGATGTGGGGCTCCAAGGCGCTGTAGTCGTAATCCAGATCTGGCAACGTGTACTGAGCCACGATGTCCCTTTCCTGATGTCGGGCCGTCTGTGCCCGCCGTCTCGAGCACATTCAACCATCATTCGTACACCCGCTCGTTTGCAACCGTGCCTCTTGCCCCTGCATTCCGCCGCATGTGACGGGGCAGCTGTCCGGCCGGACCGGGTGCCTGAAATACGACCGCACACCCGGGGTGACCGAGTGTGCGGTGACGAATGGCGCTACAGCTGCGGCACGATTCCGGCGCGCATAGTCCGCAGATCGCCCGCGTCGTGCGCCGCCCACCAGCGCACCCCACCTGCGATGAATTGCTGCAGCGGGATTTCGGCGCCGTTGGTGTCCTGAATCATGATGTCGTCGAACCACACCCGCACATCGAGTTCACGCGGATCGATGCCCTCCTCCTGGGAGAACTCGAGTACGTGCGCGGAGACGTGCGAGTCGATCCGGGTGTCGAAGCTGAGTAGTTCACTCCAGTGCACCCAGCCACTGTCGTCTACATCGATGAATTCCCAGCCGTGCAGTCGACCGCCGCCGAAGCTACGGATGGCCGCGTCCAGCTTGTCCAGTTGTAGTGGCAGCACGCTGGCCTTCAGATCGTCCCACGCCTGCATGCGCAGTGAGGCCGCGACTCGACTGACACCGGTGCAGGTCAGCTGCACGCGATAGTCCTCGGGCGCGGCTCCCTCAGCCGGAAGCGTCAGAACTTCCAGGTCGAGGCTCAGTCGTGCGTTCGCTGTATCGACGTCCACGCCTAGGCATGTGGCCTCGGAGAGTGCTGTGTTGAGTGCTGCCGTATCCATTCCGTCGAGTAGCCCCCTGCTCACGTTCATGCATCCAGGCTACCGACAGCACCTGTAGGAACCCGGTATTTCAGCTATCGGCCGGTGTTGTCGTTTTTCGGGGGAACCGATCGGCCATCAGCGGCGTCCAAGTAGATATCGGGACCTGCACAGCCTCAGATCCCGAGGTAGCGGCGAATGACCGCTCCGGGATGGCAAGGAGGGGAGTCTCGGATCGGTCATTCGTGCCGCGACCGTTTCAGCAATCTGCTTGGCTCGCCCGACTGATGCGGGGTCCAGCACATCGTCCCTCGTAGATCGGCAGCTGCTCGACAACCGCGGTGTGTGATCAGTGTGCTGTTCGATAGCTGAGCCCTGTGGATCAAGCTGTGGATTATGTGGATAACTTCGATCGAGATATGCACAAGCGGCCCCGGAGCGGGGCATCGGACAGGATCCAGAGGCACAGAACATACCCGAGGTAACGTGCCGATGTCGAGGCCGTGAAGTGCCCGTGGGGCAACCGCATCGTGGGGCCGGAACTCCCCGGTGGTGCGCCACCCATGGCAGGATCGAAGCGTGACGAGCCCCGAAGTGTCGTCGGTGCCGGTGGAAGCCGTACCGGACGAATTCGATAAGACCGAGCGTGTCGTGGCGGACGCCCCGGCGGCGATTCTGCTCGATGTGCGCGAGTACGACGAATGGCAGCTCGGACACGCACCGGGGGCGATCCACATTCCGATGGTCGACGTGCCCGCCCGCGTCGACGAGCTGGATTACGACGCCCAGCTGTACGTGATCTGCCGCCAGGGTGGCCGGTCCATCGAGGTGGTCAAGTACCTGGCGTACATCGGCTACGACGCGGTCAATGTCAGCGGTGGCATGGTGGCGTGGCAGCGGGTGGGGCGACCATTGGTTGCGGACGGCGATCATCAGGCGAAGATCTACTGAGGCTAGAGAGAGGGGTACGCGGCATGAACGTCAGGCCCGGAGGCGGCCGCCTGCGTAACCACGTGCTGCCCGGGCATGCCGCAAGGGAGACACCGTGAGTACGGTGGTGCAACCTTGTGCGCGCTGTGGCGCGCGCTGGGCCGTGCAGACGACGCCGATGCACTGGTGTCCGCGGTGCCGGGGTGTGCTGTTGTCACCGGCGCCCATCGATGCCCCCGCCGAGCGGCGCAATTACCGGTGGGTGGCACGCCGCCCCGATCAGCGCACGCGCAAGCTGAGCTCGGGTCGGCCGCGGCCATCCGTGGAAACACCCCGCTACCAGCAGATTCCGCGTTGGGGCCTGCTGGATCCGCCGGTCGAGTCCGCGTCGGCGCCGCAACGGCCGCTGGACCGGATGACCAATAGGGCCGGTCCGCTACTCATCGCGACCGCGGCGGTTTTCGCGGTCGCCGCCTGCGCTGAACTCGGGCGCTATCTGATTCTGCTCCGCAATCGCACCCGGCTGATTCCGCCGTGGTTGCTGCACATCTCCGATGCCATGGTGTGGCTGTCCGCATGGGTCGGCCTCGTTCTGGGGTTGATCACCGCGATCGCGATGTTCGGCTGGTTGATCGAAACGCGGCGGGCCGCCTTCGCCACGCTCGGCCGCCGCGACCCGCGGTTGGTCCGGACGCTCGCGCTCGGCTGCCTGACACCGGTGGTGAATCTGTTGTGGCCCGGCGTCTTTCTCACCGAGGCGGTCGCCGTGCGTCCGGATCCCCGGACACTGCGGGCCGTGCGCATCTGGTGGGTCGGCTGGGTGCTCGGCGCTGGCTGCACGGTCGCGGCGCTGCTGTGGCGGACTGCGGATACCTTGCAGGCCAAGGCGGATGGGGTGCTGTTCACCGCGTTCACCGATCTGGTCGCGGCCGGGGTCGCGGTGCTGACCCTCTGGGTGCAGCGCTCGATGACGGGTCGTGACCTGTTCGGCCGCACCAGGTTCGCGCGGCGGTGGGTGATCGCCGTCGATCCGGCGGTACCGGTTATCGAACCGGTGCAGCCGGGTGGCGGCGCGTCGAAGCGGCCGGTCGCGCCCGAAACAAATACACCGCACCGTGAGTATGAGGAGGTTTTGGCCAAGTGAGCCAGGGCAGTCGCGCACCATTCGTCGTCGCGCACCGGGGTTCGTCGGCGGCACGCCCGGAACATACGCTCGGCGCGTATGAGCTAGCGCTACAGGAGGGCGCCGATGGTGTGGAGTGTGATGTCCGGCTGACCAAGGACGGGCACCTGGTCTGCGTGCACGACCGCACCGTCGACCGGACCTCGTCGGGCACCGGACTGGTCAGCGAACTGACCCTGGACGAACTCAAGGGACTCGACTTCGGGGCCGACGGCGCGCCCGCATCGGTGCTCACCCTCAGTGAATTGATCGGGCTGGTACTCGATTGGCGCAGTAGGCCGACCAAGCTGTTCATCGAGACCAAGCATCCGGTGCGCTACGGCGCGCTGGTGGAGAACAAGCTGCTCGCCGAACTCCAGCGCTTCAGCATCGCCACCCCCGCCTCAGCTGATCATTCCCGCGCGGTCGTCATGTCCTTCGCGGCCACCGCGGTCTGGCGGATCCGTCGCTCCGCACCGTTGCTGCCGACGGTCCTGCTCGGTGAATCATCGCGCTACCTGGGCGGCGGTGCCGCGACCACGGTCGGCGCAACCGCCGTCGGTCCCTCGGTGAAAACCCTGCGCGACCATCCCGACCTCGTCGACAAGGCCGCCGCCGCGGGCCGCGCCACCTACTGCTGGACCGTCGACGACCCCGACGATGTGCGCCTATGCGCCGACCTCGGCGTCAGCTGGGTCGCCACCAACCACCCCGCTCGCACCAAGGCCCTGCTCACGGCCGCCTGAGTCGAATCGGCACGGCCCCGCGCCGTTTCGCAGCGGTGCGGTGCGATCGGTCAGCCCACAACCGCCGAGCGAGGTTCCAGCCGCCGGGACGTCCGCGCAGGACTCGCTCCGGGGCCGAACTCCCTCCCCACTCCGGCGGGTCTCGACGGCTCGGTAACGGAACGTCAGGGGCTGCGGACATACCGCGCACGCGGGGCCGAGAACAGGGCTGCGAACACGCAGCGCCGCGGGCTGCGAGTCCAACGCAGTGACACTGTAGTTTGACCAGCCGTGAGTAAAAGCAAGCGCAATAGTCCGAAGCCCGGAGGGAACCGGGCCCAGCGTCTCGCCGAGCGGCGGGCGGCCTTGGAATCGCAGGCGGCGCAGGCCGGTGCGCGTCCGTTCGAAGGGCTGGCCGCGGAGTGCGATCTGGTCGCGCTGCGCGAATTCGTGCCGTCGGCGACCGCGATACTGCGGCTATCGCCCGAGATCGCGGCGGAGCGTTCCGTCGTGCTGGCAACGGTGTTGCCGGGCGCGGTCGCCGGCTTGGTACGGGCGGGCGAGCCGCCGACCGGATACGTCGCCACGCAGGTGCAATTCCAGGGTCCGGATCCGGCCGCCGATATCGCGGCGGCGATCCTGTGGACGCAGTCCGCGGAACCCGGCGAATCGTTGACCGCGGCCGAAAGCGCCGCGGGCGGACCGCGATTGGCGGATGTGATCGATGCGGACGCACAGCTGGAACTGACCGTGCACCAGGACTTCGACTGGTGGGTGCCCGAGGGTGTGCAGCCCGACCCGCAGATCGCCGCGACCATCGAACAGGCCAAGCAGGCGATCATGCCGTCCGCGCGACTGGATCTCGGCCCCGATTCGATTGGTGCGGCCTGGTGGGTCGATGCCGGTGATAAGGCGCATCTGCGCTGGGTGCGCCCGGAGGACGAGGACGATCTGATGCTGGCGCTGGCGCGCTTGCATGCGTCGGGCGGACTGCATCTCGGCGATGGCTCCCGTTTCGCGGGTTCGTTCCGCACGCACGGCCTGCTGGTGCCGGTCTTCGACCTGGATCCGGAACTGCATGCCAGCGAGTGGACCACACCGGCGATCGAATTCGGGGAACGCCTGGCGGCGGCGCTGGCCGATGACGCTCCGCTCACGGCCGACGAGCGCCGCTCCCGAGACGGGCTGCGGTCGCGTCAGGTCACCCTGCGGTGATTTCAAAAAAATCACGAAGAATTTTGTGAAACACCCTCCTTTCTGATCATTGCTCGGTTAGGTTCTCTGCATCACCGAAAGCTGGTGGTGGTGAGCGAAAGTCTCACCGAAGATGAGGAAAGTAGGACCATCATGGACATCATTCTGACGCTGCTCAGGACGTTGCTCAGCTCCTTGAGTGCCGCATAAGCCGATATGCGGACAGCGGGGTTGCGGCCCCGTCTGTTTCACAGCGACAGGGCCGGCTCGTCGCGACGAGCCGGCCCTGATTCGCCAGTCCTGAATTAAATGATGCCGCCCGCGGCGGACGGAGCGCCGGCAGTATCGCGCGGAGCATTCATTTCACGAGCGATAAAATTCTCCAGGTCGAACAGGTTCGACCCGGCGCGATCGGCGATGGTGAGCAGGGTCGTCATATTGGCGACCTCCTCCACCTGCTCCTTCAGGAACCACTGCATGAACTGTTCACCCAGGTAATCACCCTCTTCGCGGGCGGTGCTCGCCAACTGGATGATCTGGTCGGTGACATTCTTTTCCTGCGCGAGGGCCAGCGCGATCGGTTCGCGAGCATTCTCGAATTGCGATTTCGCGGGGGCGATACCAGAAAGCTCGACGCTGATATCCCGGTCCAGGAAGTACTGCACGATCATCATCGCGTGATTACGCTCTTCGACCGCCTGTGCATAGAAACGCTTGGCCAGCTGTGGCAGATCCGCATTGTCGAACCACACCGCGATAGCGATGTATTGATGCTCGGCATTGAATTCGTGCCGGATCTGATCGTGGAGCAGACCGTGAAATTTGCTGTGTGAGGTGTCCGGATGGCTGGCCATAGTTGCGACATTAGCGCTGGTCATGCCGCGTGTCATCCAAGTGCAGCCTTATTGAGGCTAGTGTTGCCTAATTAATTCTTACTGGCGCCCGCTATTTTCGGAGCGGAAATGTTGGCGCGCGGTGTGGTGCGCAGTTCGCGCGAGATGAACTCCTCGACGTCGAACAGATCGCCCGCGGCACGGTCGATGACGGTCAGCAGGGTGGTCATGCCGGCGACATCCTCCACCTGTTCCTCGAGGAACCACTGGATGAACTGCTCGCCGAGGTAGTCGCCGCTGGCCCGCGCGGTGCCGGCCAATTCGGTGATCTGCGCATTGCGGGCGCGCTCGGATTCCAGCAGGAAAACGACGGCGCCGCGCGGTGATTCGAAGGTGGACCGCACGTCGTCGAGGCCGCCGATCCGCACCTCCAGATTGCGGTCCAGCAGGTACTGCACCATGCGCAGGGCGTGCGAGCGGTGCTCGGCGGATTTGCCGTAGCTGTGCTCGGCCAACTGCGGCAGTCGATTCGAATCGAAGTACACCGCCGCCGCCAGATACTGCTGCGAGGCGGTGAAGCCACGACGGATCTGGTCCCGCAGCAGGTCCGGGAACCGCTCGTCGGATTCGGTATCGGGCATGGCCCGACGCTACCGCGTCAGTAGATCGTCCGGGATCGGTTGGTCCTTCGCGAGATCGTCGAAGAATTGACTCGCACGTTGCTTATCCCACAGCAATACATTTCCGCTATCGGTATCGGTGAAGCCGCCGATCGGGACGGTGGTCGCCACGGTATCGCCGCGCATCGCCCAGCCGAGCTGGCCGAGATTCCAGATGTGATCGCCGTTATCGACCTTCAGCGATTTCGCGGTATCGCTCGCCAGCGGCCACAGCGTGAACGGATTGGCCAGCGTGCCCCCGCTGGTCGCCTTCTTCAGCAGGGCGGCCATGAACAGGCGCTGGTTGTTCATCCGGTCGATATCCGCGAGGGCGGTTGCCCGGCTGCGGACGAAACCCAATGCCTGCGGACCGTTCAGGGACTGGCAGCCGGCAGGCAGATTGATGCCGGCGAGCGGATCGTCGATGGCCTTGGGCACGCAGACTTCGATGCCACCGAGGGTATCGACGATCCCGGCGAAGCCGCCGAAACCGATCTGCGCGTAGTGATCGATATGCACGCCCGTGGCGGTTTCGACGGTTTGCACCAGCAACGGTGCGCCACCGAAGGCGAAGGCGGCGTTGAGCTTGTCCTTGCCGTGGCCCGGAATGCTCACGTACGAGTCGCGCGGCAGGCTGACCAGCGTGGTCTTACCCGATTTCGGAATGTGCACCAGCATGATCGTGTCGGTGCGCTCGGGTCCGACCTCACCACCGGTGGCGAGTTCCTGCTCCTGATCGGGCGTGAGGCCGCCCCGGCCATCGGAGCCGACGAGCAGCCAGTTCGCGCCCGGGGTGTCGCCGACGCGGTCGGAGTAATTGGCGAGTGCGTCGATCCGATTGAGCGAACCGTCGAGTTTGATGACGGCGCCGACCGCCGCGAGAACCAAAACCACCAACAGCACTAGGAACCAGCGGAACAGGTGCAGTTTGCGGCGGCGGCGCGGCGGGCGAGGTTCGCGTTCGCGGCGCGACGGCGGTAGGGAGGGCGGCGGCGGGGGTGCTTCGCGGCGCCGGCTCCGCGGTTCGTGATGGGGAACCGGCTGCTGGGGCGGCGCATAGCCGGGGACGCCGCGCGGCTGGGCCGCGTGGTGCCGCTGCGGCTGCTGAGTCGGCGCATGAGCCGGTCGGGGGTTGCTCGGCGGCCTTCGCGTTTCGGGCGGCACCTGCGAATATGCAAGTGGCGGTGGGTAATCCGACCCGTCGCGACGGATGACCTTGGTGGGGTCGATATGCCTCGGGTTCGGACCGGGTCCGCGCCGCCCCGGATGGGGCTCGCGCCGCTGCGGCGGCATGGACGGCGCACCGGGATTTCCGAAGGGGTGCCGCACCCGGCGCGTCCGCTCGTAGCGCTGGGGGTCGTCGCCGTTCATCACACAGACTCTACTGTTCGAGGGCCGTCAGGGGGCTTGACGAACGGCCCGAAGTTGGTGCGCTCGGGTGAGCGCTTGTCAATACATTCGCCCTGCGGACCCCCGGGGTTACGGCAACCACGAAACGTGACCGCGTAGCAATGTATAGCCGATATAGGCGACCGCATCGATCGTCGCGTGGGCCAGCACCAGCGGCCAGAGTCGGTTGGTGCGCTGCCAGAACCGGCCGAAAATCACCCCCATGACCAGATTGCCGAGCCCACCGCCCAGGCCCTGATACAGGTGATAGCTCCCGCGCAGCAGTGCCGAGGCCAGCAGCGACCGGTTCTCCGACCAGCCGAGCCTGCGCAGTCGGGTTATGAGATAGGCCACTACCAGGATTTCCTCGGCCGCCGCATTCGCACACGCGGACAGGATGAGTGCGGGCAACCGCCACCAATGGTCATGGAGGGAACTCGGCACGATCGTCACGCTGAATCCCAGCGCATGCGCGGTCAAGTACAGCCCGAGCCCAGGCAGCCCGATGACCGCCGCGAGGATCAGTCCCGGCAGCACATCCGAACGCCAACGGACCCTGGCCAATCCGATCAACCGCGGCCCGATCCCGCTGCGCCACAACAGATACAGCCCGAGCGCCGCCCATCCGACCAGCCGCAACGCGCTGAGCAGCTGAAACAACAGGTCGATAGTGGATTGCGCTGCCCGCGTCGGATTCAGTGCGACGGTCTGCCCGCCCACCCCGCCCGGCGACAGCGCGCTCTGGAGCAACGACAGCGCCGCATTCAACCCGCTCAGCCCGAATGTCACCACCAGCACGACCAGGATTTCGAGCCGAATCCCCAGCCGCTCCCGATCGGTCAGCTCGGGCTCGTCCCACCCGGGACCGGTCTCAGCACGCATGCGTCCGAATCTATTGCCCACGCCGACCCGGCGGGTACTGTGCGTGTCGCGTCCTGCTGATCAACGGTTCGAGGCGGAGCCCACATCGCCGTCTATTCGGTTCCGGTCGCTAGCCGTACTTCTCCGCCGCCTCGGCGACCTTGGTAAGCATGGTGCCCGAAACCCGGCCCGCGATGGGGGAGTTGCCGAGCAGCGTCAGCGATTCCGAGTTGGACACCGTATCGACCAGCGAGGTGGCGCTGGTCGAGATCGACAATGCCGTGCGGACCAGTGCCGAGGAGTTGGTAGCTGCAGCACCGTCGAAGAAGGCAACCGAACGCAGGAATGCGGCGGCGCTCTGACCGTTTGTGGCCGGCCCCCGGCTTTCGACGCGGGCTGGGTGTCCGCGGTTCGAATCAGATGCGGCGGAGTCCGTTCAGGAAGGGGCAGCCCGCGAGGGTGCGGACGGCGCGGCTGAGGGATTCGATGTCATCGGCAGGGGAATTGAAGGGGAGGCGGAAGTCGTGGTCACCGTCGTGGCCTTCGATGCGCAGGGTCACCCCGTAGCGGTCGATGGCCAGTGGGTGTACGGCGCCGGTCTGCAGGCGCGGCGGGAGGTGGCGGGCGAGTTGGGCAATGACGTCGGCGTGGTCGGCGTTCATATGCTGCAGCCAGGCGGATTCCAGTGCGCAGAACGGATCTGGCTGAGCCAGTCGGAGTTCGTCGACGCAGACGGATTCGGCGCCGGTCGAGTCGGCCACCACCGCGGAGTTGATCAGCACGCGTAACAGGGTCGAGCTGTGGCCGACATCGAGCAGGTCGGGATGCGGATGGTCCGCGGCGACCTCGGTGGCCAGCGCCCGCAGCGCCTGCGCCGGCACCGCCCGCACCCATCCGCGCAGCCACACCAGCGCCCGCACCGGTTCCCGCAGCGGCAGCGGCGCATGATCGGTGAGCTCCAGCACCGCGGGCGCACCACTCGCACCGGAACTACCGGCCAATACCGCCGCGATCGACGCGGTAGGCACTGCGATCACCGCATCCCCGCACTGCCGCACGTGGTGCACCGAAATCGGCGTCGGATCGATCCCCGGCATCGCCAATACCGCCTGCTCCGCATGGGCACACGCACTCCGAACCCGCTCGGCGGTAGACGGTGCGACAGTCGGCTTCAACATGCAGACCTCCAGTACGAGCGGTGAAATTAGGTAAACCTAAGCTAAGTGACGCCCTCGCTTTCCGCAACCGCTCCCCGACGATCCTCAACTTTCGACCCACCTCCCGACGCCAGCACGTCACCGGCGCACGTCCCGGCCACCACTCGGCGGTCTCATGAAGGACACGATGGTGGCGGTCGTAGCACCGACTGGCAGGCAGAACAACTGCGGTTGCAACGCAGCGCGCTTCGCAGGTAGGCGGACACTTGGCGGACCGGCGGGAGTAGGTGGATGCGTGTGCGCGGGCGGAGGGGTGCACAGGTGGGTTAGGGAAGTGGGTGGTGGACGGGCGTGGCTACGGTGGGGGTATGGCAGATGGCGTGCAGGCGGCGCATGAGGTCGCGGGAGAGCCGGTGTTGCTTTCGTTGGCGGCGCCATCGGCGGCGCGGCGGAGTTTGGACGAGGGGCTGGTTCGGGCGGTAGGAACTGGGGCGGCGGGCGTTCGGGTGCTCGACGCGGATGTGACCGATCGGGAGGTCGCCGATTTTCTGGTTGAGCTCGCACACTCCGATGGCGGCTTCATTGCGCGTACGTCCGATGGGGAGCGAGCACTGGCTATCGTTGCGGGAACGGTTGCGGCGTTGTGCGGTGAGGATGTTCGGGCGGCGCTGGCCCGGCCCGATATCGCGTTCCTGACCTCATTGAAGCCGCCTGCGGTCGAGGCGGCGCGCAGTGTGTTGCTGGCGATCGAAACCGATGCGCCGGACGATCTAGCTGGAACTCTGAGCATCCTCCGCGCACGCAAGTAATGTCGTAACCGTGCCGCGAATCGCGTACTTCGGGCCGTCCGGAACCTTTACCGAGATGGCCCTCGCCAAACTCGAGTCCTCGCAAGCCTTCGACGGATCGGTCGAGCGGATTGCCGCGCCCAGTCAAGGTGCGGCCCTGGACCTGATTCGGTCCGGTGATGTCGAGGGTGCCGTCGTGCCGATCGAAAGTTCGGTCGAGGGCTCCATTTCGGCGACCCTGGATTCGCTGGCCATCGGTCCGCGGTTGCAGATCATCGCGGAAACCGAGCTCGAGGTGAGTTTCGCGATTCTGGCGAAGCCGGGGACGGAACTCGCGGATGTTCGTACCTTGGCCGCCTATCCGGTCGCCGGGGCGCAGGTGCGGCTGTGGGTATCGCGCACGCTGCCGGATGTCGAGCTGTACATGTCGGCCTCGAATGCGGCTTCCGCCGAGGATGTCCTGGCCGGTCGCGCGGATGCCGCGGTCTCTACCACGCTGGCCGGTGAACGCCTCGGTCTGACGGCGCTGGCGTCGGGTGTCGCCGACCACGACCAGGCGGTCACCCGCTTCGTGCTGGTAACCCGCCCGCGCGTCGCGCCGCCCGCAACCGGTGCGGATCGCACCTCGATCGTGCTCGAACTGCCCAACGAACCGGGTTCTCTCATGCGTGCGTTCGCCGAATTCGCCACGCGCGGTATCGATCTCACCAGAATCGAATCCCGGCCCACCCGAACCGGTTTGGGCACCTACCGCTTCTACCTCGACTGCGTCGGGCATATCGACGACACGGCGGTCGCCGAGGCACTCAAGGCACTGCATCGCACGGCGCGGATCCGTTTCCTCGGCTCCTGGCCCGCGACCTCGGCTACCGGAACTCCGCCGCCGCCGGATGAACCGGCCGCCGAGTGGCTGACCCAGTTGCGTAAGGGGGAGGCCGACCTATGACCGGCAGATTGATACTCGTCCGTCACGGCGAGACCGAAGGCAACGTCGCCAAGATCCTGGATACTCGTATCCCGGGTCTACCGCTCACCGAACGTGGTGCGGCCCAAGCGAAAACATTCGGCTCGAGTCTGCTGCGGCCGCCGAAGGCGTTGTTCTGCTCGGCCGCGCTGCGGGCCCGACAGACCGCCGGATATGTCGAGGCGGCGACCGGCGTACCGGTCGAGGTGCTCGATAACATCCACGAAGTTCAGGTCGGCGAACTGGAAGGCCTGAACTCCGAGGCAGCCCATTCGTGTTTCCAGCGGATCTACCGCGCGTGGCACGAAGGTGACCTCGCCGAGCGCGTCCCCGGCGGCGAATCCGGATACGACGTGCTGGCCCGCTTCCTGCCGGTCATCGAGGATCTGCGCACCAAATACCTGACCGACGGCAGCGACGGCGACATCCTGGTGGTCAACCACGGTGCCGCCATGCGCCTGGTATCCCGCAACCTGAGCGGCGTGGCACCGCCGTTCACCACGAACAACCACCTCGACAACACCGAGACCATCGAACTCGTCCCGCGCCCCGTCGGCGGCTGGGAATGCATCCGCTGGGGCCGCTTCACCCCACCCTTCACCTACAAGGTATCCCCGACTGCCGACGACCCCATGGGCTGAATTCCCTTGGGGCACAGTATGTCCCGCCGGATCATCCGGACAATGTCGGATGCCTCGGAAACTCTTCCCGCTCCGGCAAGGAATGGATCAGATCCTCCACAGCGGCGCGTAGGCGGGCCGGAGTACCGCTGGCCAGCGACGACCACTTGGTGCCGTCGTCGGCCACGCTCGCCGTCGAGATGAACCGCCCGTTGCGGGTGTTGAACACAGCGATGTGGTTGTCGACAATGTCGCGGGTGCCGTCCCCGTACAGCACGGCGGTGATCTGAGCATGCGAATGGATTTCGACCACGGCCGAGGCGAGGGTCTGCGCGTCCTGCGCGGGGTTGCCGACCTTTGCGAGTCGGTCGGCGGTGGCAGTGGTATCGCCGATGTCCTCGAAGATCGTGGCAAGCTCCTCGGTCGGTGCGTTCATGCCGTAGAGCTCGAGTGGCTTGGCGGTGCCGAGCGCCGCTATCACGGTGCCGGCCAGGTCAATTCCCACTTCGTCGATCACATAAGAGTCCTGCCCGCGAAGGGCGACGACCGAGAGGTCATCGCCCTTCGCCAGACAGAAACGACTCACGTAACCATCGACGATCAGTCGCATGGCGACGATCCAGTGCGGTCGGTTCAGCACCCGGAGTCGGTCCTCCAAGTCGGGCTGAACCCCGCCGTCGATCAGCAGGTCTCGTTGTTCGAGCGACTCGGCCGCGGTGCCCATGGCCGCCTGATGCGCGGGCACGCTATCGAAGCGGGCGTATGCGTTCAGCACAACCGGAAGGTCATCGAGGTCCAGCTTCTCGCGGAGAAACTGGACCTCGTCGAGCGACAGCACAACCGCCTCGAGTGCGGACGGCCCACCGCTGCTACCGAGGACGGTCACTCAACCGTCCCGGCGTGGGCACCGATCACGCCATCGGCGGCGTAGCGGCCATCAGCGAAGTGATCGGACCGCAGGTCCACCTTGCTGTCGTGCTCGTCCTTGTCGTCCTCGTCGTCGCGGGCTTGGTTCCCCAGCAGCGGGTTGCCCGCGCTGTTACCGATCGACCGGGCCGGTGTGGCGTCGACAGATGCGACTGTCTCGGATACCGCTGTCGCGGTGTTGCCGCCGATCACGCTGCCCGCACCCCAGCCCTCCGGCAGTTTGAGCTGGACGTTACCCACACCGGCCGAGGTGCCAGAGAACGAGACCGCACGGGTCGTGGCAGTACTGCCCGCCGCGGCCATCGCGCCACCCATCGCGCCACCCATCGCCATCGGAGCCATGGTCGACATCGGCGCGCTTGTCACCGTGGCGACCGCATTGCTCGCCACACTGCCGACCGTCGACACACCGGTGCTTACAACCGACCCCACTGCCTGCGCGGCCTGCGTGGCGGCACTGGCCACACCCGGGTTGGACACGAAAGCCTGCACGGCGGCGACCGCCGTCGAGATCGGGTCGGTGGGTGCTTCGAACGCGGCATCGGTGGTCCCGTTCGGATCGGCCTGGCCCGCGCCCGCGGCGATCGGCGGCGGCGGCATGAACTCGGCGGGTGTCGCCACCATCGCCGAGGTCGCCGCCTCATAGGTATCCATCACCATGGCCGCGCGGATATCCATCGCGTGCCTGGCGACCTCGGCGGCCTCATAGGCGCCGCTGAGCGCGCCGGGCGGGTTCGCCGCGGCGACCAACGCGGTATTGACGGCCGCGATTTCGGGCGGGCTCGGCATGGCAAGCGCGGCAACGCCGTAAGCGATGACGTTCGCTGCGGCCTTGCCGCCCATCGCCGCCGCCTGTACGCCCTGCTGTTCGGACCAGCCGAGGAATCCGTTCAGTTTGCCGAGCGCGGCGAGACCGTTGACGCCCTGCATGCCGACGCCGATTTCGGCCATGACGCGTGCAACGGTGGTCGTCGCGTCCACCCAGGCGGCGGTGAGTCCGCCCCAAGCGGTAGCGGCGGCCGAAATCGGGACCGCGTGTGCGCCCGCATGAAGTGTGGCCGAGTTGATTTCGGATGGCCGGGCGATCCACAGGACCCCGGTTACTCCTGCAACCATGCTTGTAACTCCCCTGAATGTCTGAATTGTGGTTGAGGACGGCGGTGCGGGCTACACCTGAATGGCGTTGACTCCGGCGGCGCGCACGACGTCGCCGGCGATGTGCTGAGCCAGCTGCATTCGCAGTGTCTGGGCAGCATGGTGCAGCTCCAGAACGCCCTGGGCGACGGCATGATCGTGGGTAGTCGCGCCCTGGTTGAAGTGGCTGGCGGCCACGAGCGACACCTCTTCGGTACCGGACGGAATCACGTGCGTCGCCGGCGCGGTGATCACGGACGCCGCGGACAGCCGCTCGGCGACCAGATCGAGTTCGGCCGCTGCGGCGAGAACGGCCTCGGGCGAGATCAGTACATGTCCAACCATGACTCGACTCCTTCTAGTGGCTGTGGGGCGGAACCACGAGAATTCCCCCTTCGAGTGATAGGACGCGACGGCAACGCGATCGGTTCCATCGAATCCCCCAATTTCTTCCGGTCATCCGTGCTGGTTTCATGCTCGTCGAGTCGAGCACGATGACAGCGTGGATAAGACTAGCCCCATCCCAGCTCATGCAACCGGTCTTCGTCAATGCCGAAATAGTGTGCAATCTCATGGATCACAGTGATCGCGACCTCCTCGACGACCTCGCGCTCATCGCCGCAGATGTCGAGAATCGCCTCGCGATAGATGGTTACGGTATCGGGTAGGGAACCGCCGTAGTGACTGTCGCGCTCGGTCAACGCGATTCCGTGATACAGCCCGAGCAGATGTGGATCCTCCGGATTGCGCGGTTCGATCAGCACGACCACATTGTCGATGGCACGGGTCAATTCCGGCGGAATGAGATCGAGCGCATCGCCGACCAGTTCCTCGAACCGATCCGCGGACATGGTCACCGCCATCAGCGCGGTTGCGGCTGCGGTGGCAGCGGCGCGGCGCCGGGCAGCGGGGCGGGCGTCGAGCGTCCGGAGTTCGGCGGCGGCACCGGAGCCTGGCCGTTGATCAGGATGTCGCCCTTGGCCGTTCCGGTGATCGGCGCGAAACCCTCACGGTCGGTGCCCTTGCCGATCATGCAGTCCAATTTGCGGCTGCCCGCCAGCCAGCTACGCGCGTCGAGATAGTCGAAGAACAGCGTCAGCGTCTTATTGCGCACCGCGTCGGGTGCGCCGAGGTAGTCGTTGGTCGCGCGCGCGCACTCGTCCTCCATCAACTTGTCCTGGTCGTCTTTTGCGGGCGGGGCGCCGGAAAAGTGCGGGCCGAGGTCGACGGTGGACACGATCTCGACAGCGTGCGCCTGCGCGCAATCCACCGGATCGGTAGGCAGATTCTGATTGATGCCGAGGCAGGTGCCGGGGTCGAAGACCTTGGACTGATCGTGTTCGGCGGCAGCGCCGTTGGTCGGCAGCGGGGTGCCGGTGCTGCCGGAGAACTGGAGTCCGCAGCGCAGTGTTCGGTCGCCGTGCTTCCACCCGTCCGGACTCGGGTACATCAGGCCGACAACGTACCGGCCGCGCGGATCGAACTTGCCGTTCAGATACTCCTCGACCGCGGGAGTGCAG
The DNA here is from genome assembly GCF_040674855.1 of Nocardia sp. NPDC049707. NCBI lineage: Bacteria > Bacillati > Actinomycetota > Actinomycetes > Mycobacteriales > Nocardiaceae > Nocardia > Nocardia sp. NPDC049707. The sequence continues at coordinate 130,854 of NZ_JBFANN010000005.1, forward strand.
TGCTCTTCCTTGAGTTCGGTCAGACGCAACGAGTCCGGAAAGCGTGAGCCGGGACCGAATTCCACGCCGGGGTATTTGGACATATCGATATCGGCCGCGACCTCGAACAGATGCTTGCTGGAGCAGGCGACCTTCACCAGATCGCCGCGGTCCTGTTTGCTCCAGCTGAGGCAATCGCCCTTGGCCGCGGTGCCGAACTCCTTGTCCAAAGCGGTCTGTCCGGGCGAAGCCGGATTGTGCGCCTCGAGACCCTTGTTGTTGTCGTAGCCGGTGATGAACAGGCCGACCAACGAGATGATGACGGCGCCGGCCGCCGCGGCGAGTAGTACCCAGCGCAGCTTCGGCGCGGACAGATGCAGCTTGCCGTCGGCGACGACATCGCGGTCGATGATCACCGACCGCGGGAACGATTCCGCGCGCGACGACTCGCCCGAGGGCGACTCGGATTCGTGCGGGTCCATGGTCACATCTTCAGCAGACATCGCGACCCATCATGTCAGCGTCCGATCGCTGGTGCCACGACCTCGCTGAATCGATCCGAAGCGCCCCGGTCGAACCCATGCGAGGCGCGTCATCCGCGCAACGAGTTCGACGCCGTCGAGCGGACCGCGCCCTGCTCCAGCGCCGAGAGTGTGGCCGACAGTGCGGCGGTGGCCTGCAGCAACGTCATCGGACCCGACATCCACTCCGCACCGACCAGCGGCGAGTCCGGATCCAGACCCTTGTGCGCGGCCCGCACCCATTCGTGGGAGAAGCGGCCGGTACGCGCGTGGATATCGTCGAGAACTTCGCATCGTCGCCGCCGCGGGGTATGCGCCCACGTTTTCAACCGGCGACAAGATCGTCAATAGCGGTTTCGTCGAAAGTTGTGCCCATAAGCCAACTATGCGCGCGTGCATCGGCGCACAGTCCGCATGCTGGGATATCGGCGTGAAACCGGAATATCGCGACCATTAGGCTGGTCACCCATGATCGACCTCCGATTCCTGCGGGACAACCCCGACGCGGTTCGCGCCTCGCAGCGTGCCCGCGGCGAAGACCCCGCCCTCGTCGACGCCCTGCTCGAGGCGGACGCGGCGCGCCGTGCGGCGGTGGCCACCGCCGATAACCTGCGCGCCGAGCACAAGGCGATGGGCAAGCGGATCGGCAGGGCGACCCCGGAGGAACGGTCCGTCCTGTTGGAACAGGCGCAGGAGATGTCGGCGAAGGTCAAGGAGGCCGAGGCCGCGCAGCACGCCGCCGACGCCGATATGGACGCCGCGCATCGTGCCATCTCGAATGTGGTCCAGGAGGGTGCCCCCGCGGGCGGCGAGGACGACTACATCGTGCTCGAGACCATCGGCATGCCAAGGGAATTCGACTTCGAGCCCAAGGACCATGTGGAGCTCGGCGAATCGCTCGGTCTCTTCGATATGGAGCGCGGCGCGAAGGTTTCGGGCGCGCGCTTCTACTTCATGACCGGTTACGGCGCGTTGCTGCAGCTCGGTCTGTTGCAACTCGCCGCGCAGCGGGCGGTGGCCAATGGGTTCACCATGATGATTCCGCCGGTGTTGGTGCGTCCGGAGATCATGGCCGGTACCGGATTCCTCGGCCAGCACAGCGCCGAGGTCTACCACCTCGAGGAGGACGAGCTGTATCTGGTCGGCACCTCGGAGGTGCCGCTGGCGGGCTACCACTCGGACGAGATCCTGGACCTGAGCGCCGGCCCGAAGCGCTATGCGGGCTGGTCGTCGTGTTTCCGGCGCGAAGCGGGCAGCTACGGCAAGGACACCCGCGGCATCATTCGGGTACACCAATTCGACAAGGTCGAAATGTTCGTGTTCACCACACCCGAGGAGGCCGCGGCCGAACACAAGCGCCTCCTCGCCTGGGAGCAGGACATGCTCGCGGCTATCGAGGTGCCTTATCGGATCATCGATGTCGCCGCGGGCGATCTCGGCAGTTCGGCCGCCCGCAAATTCGACTGCGAGGCATGGGTGCCCACCCAGCAGACCTACCGCGAGCTCACCTCGACCTCGAACTGCACCACTTTCCAGGCCCGCCGCCTCGCCGTGCGGTATCGCGACGAGAACGGAAAGCCGCAGATCGCAGCCACTTTGAACGGTACGCTCGCGACCACCCGCTGGATTGTGGCGATTCTGGAGAATCATCAGCAGGCCGACGGTTCGGTGCGGGTGCCCGCCGCGCTGGTGCCGTTCGTCGGCACCGAGGTGCTTACACCATCGCGATAGGACAACGAAATGGCCCGGCCTACATTGCCTACAGGTAAATAGCTAGAGGTTCGCCATGCCGGATTCGCGGGATGTGACAACTGCGGGTAATCGTTATGTCTAGGCTATTCCCCGTGCGAGAAATCGGGTCTCGCGGCGATACCCGAACGCGGGTGCGGGCCGCGTCTGCGTTGGCGACAGCAATGGTCATGTCCCGGACCACCGGGGCCTTCTATGTCATGGGGGGCGCGCTCGGGCTGCTGATCACGGCAGTTGCCTCGGGCAGCGAAGGTAATCGAACGCTGGTGGGTATCGCCGCCGCGGTGGCGCTGCTGCTCGGACTCAGCCTGCTCGGCTGGGGTCCGCAGTTGCCGCATGGGATTCATCATGGTTATGTCGCGATCGCGACGGTATTGGTGACCATCGCGCTATACGCGTTTCCGAATACCGTCGGCGCGATCGGTATCGCCTCCTTCTATGTCTTCGTGGCCTGTGATGCGGCATTGTTCTTCGCATGGCCACAGGCATTCGCCCATATCGCCTTCGCGATGGCCATGTGCCTGTGGGTGATGCCGGCGCGGCCGGTGCATCCCGCATTGCCGTGGTGGTCCGGGTTGATTCCGGCGGGGGTGACCTTCGGAGTCGGTGTGGTGGTCGGCATTCTGACCCGAATGGCCTCCGAGGCCGATATCGATGTACTGACCGGCCTGCTCAACCGGCGTGGTTTCGACCGGGCATTGAACGGCGCGATCGAAACCGCCGCCCGCAACGGTCAGGGATTGGCGCTGGTGCTGGTCGACCTCGACCGCTTCCGCAAGATCAACGATCACCTCGGCCAGCGCGCGGGCGATGCAGTCCTGCAACGGGTCGCCGACACCTGGTCGAAATTGCTCGCACCCGATCAGCGACTGGCCCGCTACGGCGGTGACGCCTTCGCGCTGCTGTTGCCGAATACCACCGAGCAGGCCGCGATTCTGCTGACCGAGCAGTTGCGGGCATCGGTGACCACCGGATGTTCGGCCGGTGTCACCTCATGGCAGCAGGGTGAGTCGGGTTCGTTGCTGGTAAGTCGGGCCGATGTCGGTCTGTACCGGGCCAAGCAGGCGGGGCGCAACCGGACGGTGCTGGAGTCGTCGCGACAGTTGCCGCTGGCGGTCGAGTTGCGCGAGGCCATCGACCGCGGCGCGCTCGATGTGCACTACCAGCCGATCGTCAGCCTGACCGAGGGCGGCGGCAAGGCGGTGGGTGTCGAGGCGCTGCTGCGCTGGTCGTCGAGTGCGCAGCCGGATGTCACCACCGAGGGGCTGATCCGGGTTGCCGAGGAATACGACCTGATCGCCGATCTGGACGAGCTGGTGTTGCGCCGGGCCTGTGCCGACGCGGCCCGGTTGCAGGAGACCTTCGCGCAACTCGACCTGACGCTGAACGTGAATGTCAGCGGCCTGGAACTGGCCGAGGCCGGTTATGCCGACCGCGTCGCCAGTATCCTGGCCAGCACCGGATGGCCCGCCGACCAACTGGTGCTCGAGGTGACCGAGAGCGAGCTGGCGGCCGAATCCCAAACAGCCATTGGCAATCTGCACATCCTGCGCGAGCGCGGGGTGCGCATCGCGATCGACGACTTCGGCACCGGCTACTCGTCGCTGAGCCGGCTCGCCACCCTGCCCAGCGACATCATCAAGGTCGACCAGTCCTTCGTCGCCGCGATCCGTTCGGACTCGCCCGCGCCGCCGCTGCTCGGCGTGATCGCGGCACTGAGCAGTGCGCTGGACCTGCAGGTGATCGCCGAGGGCGTGGAGACCGAATACCAGGCCGCGGTGCTGACCGAACTCGGTTTCGCACTGGCCCAGGGCTACCACTACAGCGATTCGCACCCGGTTTCGGAACTGATCACCGATTTGAACGAGCATCAGGGGCGAGTCGGCCCTGGGGTCAGTGATCGGGAACTCGGAGACGATGATCTGCATACCGCCAACGGGTGGTTGCCACTCGGCTGAGCACGGCCGAAGCGGAAACCGCTTGACGGGTTCGGGGGCAGGTCGTCAGGCTGACGGTATGCGTTTGCTTATCTACGCCCATTGACTCGATAGATCACTGACCGCCGGGATCGGTGTGCGCGCGCTCACGGTGCGTGCGGTGCTCTTCAAGGGCATCGGTGATCTGATTCCGCTGTATGCGCTGTACACGGTGTTGTTCGCCGATCATGGATTGAGCACCGGGCAGATCTCGTCGCTGTTGGCGATGTGGTCGGCGACCGCGTTCCTGCTCGAGGTGCCATCGGGTGCCTGGGCCGATACGGTGTCACGGCGCGGGCTGCTCGTCATGAGCGGTGTGCTGCTGACCGCCGGTTTCGCGTGCTGGACTGTGCTGCCGACCTACCTGGGTTTCGCGGTCGGCTTTGTGCTGTGGGGTATCTCGGGCGCGCTGGTATCGGGGACATTCGAGGCATTGCTCTACGACGAACTCGTGGCCCGGAACGCGCAGCCGGCGTATCCGCGCATCATCGGATATGCCAGGGCGGCATCGGAAGTCGCGATCGTGATCGCCATTCTCGCCGCGACACCGTTGTATATCTGGGGCGGCTATCCGTTGCTCGGCTGGTGCAGCGTGGCGTTCGCGGCGGTGCACACCCTGGTCGGTCTCTCCCTGCCGAGCGCGCTGAAGGCGGTGTCGGCCGCGGCGGTCGAGGATCTGGAAGACGACGATGATTCGGCTGGCTCGGTCGAGATATCTCGGGAGTCGAGCGCGGCCCCTGCTGTGGATGGTGGCATTCGATCCGAGAGTGCACGAGGATCGCATCCTCGCCGTACCGGTGAACGCGCGGTGGCGGACATTGCCGATATGTCTGCTCCGATATCGACGGACGCACGGCCGTTCGCGACATATCTGAACATGCTCCGAACCGGTCTGGGTGAGGCGATTCGGGTGCGTGCCGTGCGCAATGGCGTGGCACTCGGGGCGTTGCTGTTCGGGATCACGGCCTTCGACGAGTACTTCGCATTGCTTGCCGCGGAGGTGGGGGTGGCGACGGCGGTGGTGCCGGTGCTGGTCGGTATCACCGTTGTCGGTTCGCTGGTGGGTTCGGTATCGGCCGGGCGCACCGAGGGAATGACGGCGCGCGCGATGGCGATCGCGATGGGTCTGGGTGGTGTGCTGTTCATCGGCGGCGCGCTGGTCGCGGGTCTCGCCGTCCGCTGGCCTGGCGCGGTGTATGTGCTTGCGGGCGTGGGGTTTACGGCGATCGGCGCTTCCTACGGCATCGTCTACAACGCCAGTGTCGTTGCGGGGGCTCGGTTGCAGGACGCGATCGAAGGTCCCGCGCGTGCGACGGTCACGTCGGTGTCCGGACTGGCGGCGGAAGTTGTCGCGCTGGCGGTATTCGGTTTCGCCGCAATCGCCACCCGGTGGCTGTCGATGTCGACAACGGTCGCGCTGCTCGGCGCAGCAATGCTTGCGATCGCCCTGCTGATTCCTTCCTCGCTACCGCGCCGTGCGTCCGATCGGTAGGTAGCAGTCCGCTGACACCGCAGCGATATGGGGCGTAGCATCATCGCTCGTTCGTCAGCGCGTCGATTCGATGAGATGGGTTGCGGTCAGCGGGAATTGATCGGTGCAGCGCTCGATCAGCGTGTCGCGGGGGATCGAGCACCGCCCGATTTCACATTCCTGTTCGCTGCTTGCCTTTATTCCGCACTCTGGCGCTCATGCGGGCGCGCAAGCGGTTCGGCCGCGTATGCGTCGTGGAGAACGCGAACAAGGTCGGGCCGTACCGGCAGCGCTGTGTCGGCGATGCGGTGGACGGCTATTGCCGGTGTCCAGGAGTTCATTACCACTGCGGCATCCATTCGGCCTGCCAGGGACAGGGTGATGCTGCGGGTTTCTTGCGGAACACTCATGGTGGTGAGTTGACGCTGCACAATGGCCATAGTTGTGCCTGTGAGAATGTCGGATTCAGGCCAGACTACGGTGTCGCCGTCGAAGAACGCCATATTCCAAATGGATCCCTCGCTGAGGTTGCCGTGTCGGTCTATGAACGCGGCGTCGTCGAACCCCGCGGCGCGTGCACGCCGCATGAAGAAGGTCTTGGCACCCTCGCCCACGTGTTTGATGTCGGGCATAAATCGCTCATGCTCGAAGACCGCCAACGACAACGGCCCGGTTGGTCCCTCCGAGGGGGGAGCGGTTCGTATCAGCGCGTGCAACGACGGGCGATCGTCGTTGGTGAACTCGCCGTTCGAATCGAAGACCGTCACGGTCAGTGACAGATCCGGCGGCGATGTCGACAATGCAGTCCGGATGTAGTCGCGTACCTGCTCGTTCGGTATCTGGGCGTCGAAGAGTTTGCGTGAGGCCGATGCCAGCCGATCAAGGTGAAGGTCGAGGCCACGAACTCCGCCGTCGCGGACTTGCATCGCCGTGAAGTGCGCGAACCCGGCGAACGCTGTCCCGGAAAGCAGTTCCGGGCCGGCGGGTGCGTCATCTAGCAGAGTCAGATACTGAGTAGTCATGCTCCCGAACGTAAACTCTGACATCAATGCCAAGGTCAAGCCGACATTGGCGCTAGGAGTGAGACGATGCAGATCGGTGAACTGTCGGAACGGACAGACGTCTCGCCTCGACTGCTGCGCTACTACGAACAGCAGGGCCTGCTGGACTCGACCCGGCGTTCCAACGGCTACCGCGACTACAGCGACGAAGCTGTTGATGTGGTCCGCAGAATCCGGCTCCTACTCGAGGCCGGCCTGACCACCGAATCGATCCGATCACTGCTGCCCTGCATACATGGCGACCAACCCAGCATCGAGTTGTGCGCAGAGGTCGACAGCATCCTTCGTCACGAAGTGCGAGCAATCGACGACGAGGTCGACCGTCTCACGAAGCGGCGCGAGACCTTGCGGGGGCTCCTGCGCGCGGAATAGTGGTGACCACCGGGTTGAAATGCGCGCCCAACACCGGGGCGAAACATTCGATCAGCGTGAACAGCGCCGATGGTGAGCGTCCTCTGATCGTTACGAATGCCGGATTCGTGGCGACCCGGCAAACAAAGCATACATACGACCGTATGTAATTTCGACTCGGGCCGATGTGGTGCGTGGCGGGCGCTCGGTGGATTTCTGAACGTGAGGTGCGTTCGAGGGCCCGGGGTGAGGGCGACGCGAGATGAGGGTTGCCCGGGGTGAGGGTGCTGGGAGGCGAGGGTGGCAAGGGTGAGGTGAGGTAGCCGGGAGGTGAGGTACCCGGGGAGTGACGTGGCGGGAGGTGAGATCTGGGCGGGTGTGTTGTGGCTCGGTCGGGGGTTGCGTGGATGGCGGTACGGTGCGGGGATGGTGGCGCGGGCGAAGGTGGGGTTGGCCTTCGGGTTCTGCATCGGGGGCGGGGTGGCGGTGCAGGGCCGGATCAATGGGGCGTTGGGGGTGCGGTTGCAGGATGGGATCGCGGCTGCCTGTATCAGTTTCGGCCTTGGTCTGGTGGTGTTGCTGATCGCATTCGCGATCAGTCGGCGGTTGCGGGGCGGGTTGGTGCGGGTGCGGCGGGCGGTGGCCAGTGGTGAGCTGCGGCCGGTTCAGTTGTTGGGTGGGCTCTGTGGTGCGTTCTTCGTTGCGTGCCAGGGACTTACTGTTGCCGCGATCGGCGTCACGGCCTTCACCATCGCCACGGTCGGCGGCCAACTGCTGAGCAGTCTGGTGGTGGACCGGCTCGGGCTGGCGCCGAACGGCCGCACTCCGGTCACGGTTTCGCGTGTCGGCGGCGCGGCGCTGGCCATGGCCGCGGTGGGTGTCGCCGCGGCCGGACGGTCCGGCGCACCGGTCGGTTCCGCGGCCGTGCCCGAATGGCTGCGCACCGGCCCCACCGCGGTGCTGATCCTCCTGCCCGCGCTGGCCGGAATCGGACTGGCTTGGCAGCAGGCGGTCAACGGTCGCGTAGGCGCGGTCGGCGGCCCGTTCTCCGCCGCCTTGGTGAACTTCGGCATCGGCACCGCGGCGCTGTTCGCGATCGAGGCCGGCATCCTGGTCGGCACCGGCTGGCCGACCGAATTCCCCAGCGAGCCATGGCTCTACCTGGGCGGACTAATCGGCGTCGCCTTCATTGCCCTGGCTGCCATCACTGTCCGCTGGATCGGTGTCCTGCTGCTCGGCCTGACCTCGGTAGCAGGCCAACTCCTCGCCTCGATCGCCCTGGACCTGCTCACCCCAACCCGCGCCGGCCTTTCCCCAACCGCCGCACTCGGCTGCACCCTGACCTTCATCGCCGTCATAATCGCCACCCACTCACGAACCTGACCCACCGAAACTTCAGTTCCGGCAGGCCCATCGTGTATTCGGCGCCGATCTGTCGGCACAACGGTCAGTTCGGTTGTCGCAGTTGTGGGTTTGCGGCCTCGCTCGACTACATGTGACCGGATATGGAGCCCAGCGAGGTGACCGTAGGTCGACAACGCCGAGAGCCCTAGCTCGCGGTGCTCGGATTCGTTGGGTTAGCTGCTGCCGAACCAGCCCGGAAGGAACCACCCCCAGTTGCCGAAGCCGTGCCAAGGGTTGCCGTGCCAAGGGTTGCCGTGCCACGGGTTGCCATGCCACGGGTTGCCATGCCATGGGTTGCCGTGCCACGGCTTGGCTGAGTCGGTCCACTGGTTGTCGTAGCTGTCCCAGCCGTTGCCGGAGCCGAAGCTGCCGTCGCCGAAGCTGCCGTTGTAATCGGTCTGTACTACACCGGGTTCAGGCGTCGGCATTACCGTGGCGGGAGCCGCCGCTGCCGTCATCGGAACCGCCATCGCCGCTCCGATCAGTGCGAATTCTGCAAGTAGTCGGCGCGTGGTGTTGCCGCGCGCTTTGTTCGTGATCATGGTGCCTTCTTCCGGCGAGTCGTCGCGCGGATCGACCCGTCGATCGTCGAACTCGTTGCTATTCCCCGACGCTCCTGATTCTAGGAGCGCACGGTGGGTCGCCACCAGCACGTGAGCGGCCGAATTGCCTCGAATTTCAGAAACGATCGAGAGCCGGCAGAAGCCCCCGGATCAGACGAGTTTGCGCGAGCGCAGTTCATGCCCCTTGGAGGTTTTGCACCGCCCGGATTCCAGATCCCACTGCCACCCGTGCAAATTGCAGGTGAGGGTATTACCGTCGACGACGCCGAATTTCGACAGATCCGCCTTCAGGTGTGGGCAGCGGCGCTGGACTTCCCAGCCGGCCAATTCGGTTGAGGAGGAATCGTCGTGCGCCTCGGCGAACCAACCGTCCGCGTAGGCGATCCGCTCATCGGTAAGGCATTTGAAGAAGGTGTACAGGAATTCGTTGTAGCCGCCGATGCGCCAGGCCTGGAATCGAGTGGACAAAAAGATGGTATTCACCCAGTCCGGCTCATTGTCGCGCAGCACGGTGCGCACCAGCTCCGGCGCGATCCGGAAGCCGTAACGGTACTTGCCTTCACCCGCGATCGGCTCGCGTACCGCGCGCATGGGGAAGTCCAGCACCACGGTTTCGGCACCGATAACCAGTCCGACCGGGTAGCCGATCCCGTCGCAGATCAACTCGCTCTGCTTCATGATCGGCTCGAACAGCTCCCGCAGCGGCTCCAGCAGCGACTCGTCACCCGTTGCCCACGAAGCCTTCTCGACCGCCAGCACCGGCGCAAGCCGCTGCGCCATCAGCTCGATGTATTCGGCCTTGTTGTCATAGATCAGGCCCGGCTCGAACGGATGCGTCAGCGACAATTCCGCACCGCGCACATCGGCGACCGAACCCGGAATCATCAGGATTCCGCCCTCGTTGCCGTGGATTTTCATTTGTTCCAGGAACACGATCTGATCCGGGAAGATATTGCCCTCGTCTGCGTCGAATCCCCCGTCGCTTCGCTCGCCTGCGTCTAATCCCCCGTCGCTTCGCTCGCCTCGGCGATCGTCATTGAGGTAGCGCAACTCGTCGTCGAGGAATACCGGCGGACCGGCGGACGGCACCACCCAGGTGGCGCCGACCTGCTCGATATAGCTGCGTGCCCGGTCCATTCCGCGCTGACGTTTCTGCTTGCCGAAATTCGACTTGGTCCGTGCCGGAATGTCGTAGACCATCGGATACCAGATCGCGCCCGAGTACTGCAGCAGATGGATATCGATCTGCCCGAATGCGTCGTGCAGCACATCCATATCCACCGGGCGGGCATCGTTCATATTGAAACAGGTGGTCTCGCCGTCGGAGACGACCAGCCCGGAGTCACCGATCGGACCGTCGGCGGGTGCGCGCAGCGCGATGATCATGATGTCGATCTCGCCGCCGGGTCCGCTCACCCGATGTTTGACCGAGTCCTCGGTTTCGAAGAACTTGTGGAAGCCGAGCTTCTCCAGTTCCCGCTTCAGATCCGGCACCGGATAGTCCGGCAGCAGCACGGTCGCGTCCTTATTGACGTGCTGCGCCAGATGCGCCGCGTCGAAGTGGTCGCGGTGCAGATGCGAGACGTACAGGAAATCGCAATCGCCTAGCTCGTCCCAGTCCAACTGGGTGTTGTCCGGAAACGGGAACCACGAACCGAAATACGCGGGATTGACCCAGGGATCGCAAAGGATCGATCCGGCCGCGGTGCGGATGTGGAATCCGGCGTGTCCGACGCTGGTGATCTGCACGAGCTGCTCCTCCTGACCGTTACCAGCCATCTAGGGTAGTGGTTAGGGTGAGACGTCGCCGATGCAGTAGCCCTCGGTGCCCTCGGTGAGGGTGAAGGTGCGCGTCTGCGTCACACCCGAGGAGTTCGTGACCGGAACCTGAACTGTGACGTAACCCGCCCGCAGCCGCTCCGAGCCGATCTCCTGATCAGTGAATTTGGTGGTTCCGGTCAGTCTGCCCGGATTGTTGGCCAGTGGCGGAGCTGTCGGACTGTCGGTTCCGTTGGGATCCCAGTTCTCCGAACTCGCCTTGCAGACCAGCGGGTATGTGCCCTCTTTATCCGATGCATCGAGCGGGGTGCCGACGAAGCGGGCCAGATAGCGCCGCACGGTATGCCTGGCATCGGCCTCATCGGGTCCGGCTTCGGCGCCGTCCTGCGCTACCCATGGGCAGACGATCTGGGACGAATTCTTCGTGGCCGCCATCACTCCTTCTCGATCGAAGGTGACCGTCGTTCCCGCGTTCTGCCAGGTGACGGTTTTCGGTGTGGTGGTCGCGGGCCGTGCCAGTGCGTTGAGGATCGCCTTCTGCTCGCTGGCCATATCGGCCACATTGCCCGGTGCCAGCATCCAGCATTTGGATCGCAATTCGGCGGGCGTCGAGCCCGCCAAGACAGCGCCGAAGCGGGCCGCGACATCCGCCGCGCCGGACAGGCCGGGAACCTCACCGACCGGCACCGTGTATGCCTCCGCCAAGACCTTGGTGGGTGTGGTCGGTATCGCGGCGGACGATGTGGTGGTGGTCGGCGCCGACGCTTGCTTGGGCTCATCGCCGGGAATGCCGGATACGGAATCGCAGCCGGAAAGCAGGATGGCGCCGGTCATCGCCAGACCACCCATGATGGCCACCAGCCCTCTCCGGTCGCGTTCGCGCGGGTCCTTCCAGTCGCGTTCACGCGGTATCGGGCGGGCGCGTTCCACTTCGAGGGTCCTCTTTCGTAGACGTTGAGCGATGGGTCAGAGGCGCGCAGTCGCGGCGGCTCTGCCGGATGAGAAAGTCAGCGACTACGCTAGCGGAATTGTGGAACCCGTCTACCGGACGATAATCGGGCTCGCCCGTACCGTCTTCTTCGTCGAAGGTTTGAAGTTCAGCGTCAAGGGTGCTGAACAAATTCCGGTGCGCGGTGGTGCCGTTCTCGCGGTGAACCACACCGGCTATATGGACTTCACCTACGCGGGTCTGCCGGTGCGCACTCCCAAGCGGTACATCCGCTTCATGGCCAAAAAGGAGGTGTTCGACAACACCATCTCCGGCCCGATCATGCGGGCGCTCAAGCACATTCCGGTCGATCGGTCCGCAGGGGCCGAGTCGTATCTGGCGGCGGTCGAATACCTCCGCAAGGGTGAGTTGGTCGGCGTCTATCCCGAGGCGACGATCAGCCGCAGCTTCGAGATCAAGGAATTCAAATCCGGTGCCGCGCGCATGGCGATCGAGGCGGACGTGCCGATCATCCCGATCGTCATCTGGGGCGCCCAGCGCGTGTGGACCAAGGGCTTCCCGAAGCGTCTGGGCCGCACCAACACTCCGATCTCCATTGCCGTCGGCGCTCCGATCCAGCCCTATGAGCCCGCCGCGGATCTCACCGCCCAACTCCGCAGCACCATGCAGGCCATGCTGCTGGATCTACAGCAGAACTATGTGCACGAACCAGGTGCGTACTGGGTACCGGCACGTTTGGGCGGCAGTGCGCCTACCCTCGAAGAGGCCGATGCCATGGATGCCGCCGAAGCCGAGGAGAAGGCGGCGCGCCAGGCGCCCAAGGATTCGTTGTAGGGGAAGCTATGTCGCGGGAACCGGTCTATGACATTCTCACCGGTTTGGTTCGCACGCTGTTCGCCGTGCAGGGTCTGCGCGTCGACATCACCGGCCAGGACCGGATCCCGCGCACCGGTGGTGCCGTACTCGCCGTGAATCACACCGCCTATCTGGACTTCATGCAGGTCGGGCTGGTCGGGCGCAAGTCGCGGCGCAATGTCCGTTACATGATGAAGGCCGAACTCGAGCACGGCATCGTCGGCTTTCTCATGAAGCACTGCAAGGCAATCGGGGTCGATCGCGAGGCCGGAGCGGCCTCATATCGACGCGCCGTCGAGGCGTTGCGGGAAGGCGAACTGGTCGTGGTCTATCCAGAAGCGACGATCAGCCGCAGCTTCGAACTCAAGGAATTCAAATCCGGTGCCGCGCGCATGGCGATCGACGCGGACGTGCCGGTCATTCCCATCGTCATCTGGGGCGCGCACCGAATCTGGACCAAAGGTTTCCCGAAACAACTCGGCCGCCATCGGTTTCCGATCAATATCCGCATCGGCGATCCGATCCCGCCCGCCGAATCGACCGACGACCTGACCGCCGAAATCCGTACGCGGATGGGCGAATTGCTCGTGCAGGCGCAAACCGGCTACCCGATGCCCGAGGGCGCGCCATGGGTTCCGGTCCGCCTCGGCGGCAGCGCGCCCACCCTTGCCGAGGCCGCCGTTCTCGAGCGGGAAGAGATGGCCCGCCGTCGCGCACAGCGGCAAACTCACTGAGCTGACTTGCACGGCGTTGGCGCCGGCACCTGTCCCTGGAAGAACTTGGCCGGTGACACACCCATCAGAGCTTTGAAGTCCGCCGCCATGTGGGATTGGTCGTAGTAGCCGTGGACGGCTGCGACGTGGGCCAATGGCATCGCCACATCGCTCGCATCGACGAGTATCCGGCGGACGCGCCCGATCCGGGCGAAATGCTTCGGCGAGATGCCGATTCCGCTGGTGAACAAGTTGCGTAGTTGGCGTTCGCTGACGGCGAGGCCAGTGGCGAGTTCGTGGACCGTTGGCGTCGCGGACATCGCGGCCACCGCATCGCGGAGCAGTTCGCGGTGCATGCGTCGGGTCGCGTCTTCGGAGATGCGTTGCGGGAGGACCTCTTCCAGGAAAGGCAGTACCTCTTCCGTTGGGAGCGTTGCGAGTTCGTTCGCCAATTCGGCGGCGACACCGGGGACGTCGGCGAGGCGGACGACACGATCGGCGAGGTCGGCGGCGGCGACGCCGAGCAGTTGGCGCGTGGTGCCGGGCGCCAAGCGCAGGCGGGCGCAGCCAGCGGGTTTATCGGATTTGGAGTAGGAGGCGCGAGTCCGCGGGCCGAGCACGAATGCTTCGGGGCGATCGGCGGCGCGTAACACGATCGTGGTCTCGGCGTACGGCACATGCGTGAACGGCAGGGACGCATCGGTGACGGCGGGGAAGCGTCCCAGCTCGGTGATCCACGGACGCAGCGACTCCGGTGCGGGCACCGCGGATTCGATCAGGTCTACCTGCATGGTCACCCGATCCACTGTAAGCAGCGCACCGCCGGATACCGGGGCCGAAGCCGTGCCGAAATTTCCTATCGAACCGGGTGACACCGGCGGCACGCTCTCCCCATGATCGTCATCACCGGTGCCACGGGCACCATCGGCAGTGAAATCGTCCGTCAGTTGGTCGCCCGCGATGTGCGGGTCCGCGCGATGACGCGGAATCCGGAGCGGACACGGGTGCCCGCCGAGGTCGAGGTGATCCGGGGCGGTTACCACGACCTCGACTCGATCGCCGCCGCGATGACCGGTGCCGACGCGGCCTTCCTCGTCGGCGTCCTCGGCCCCGACGACGCCGAAACCGATCGCGCGTTGGTCCGCACGGCTCGCGACGTGGGCGTCCGCCGGATTGTCAAACTTTCCGCCATCGGCACCGGCGACCCGGAAGTCGGCCGCGTCGGCACCTGGCATATGCCCGGCGAGCAGGCGGTCAGCCAAAGTGGCCTCGAATGGACCATCCTGCGACCGTCGAGCTTTGCCTCCAACACGCTGAGCTGGGCCGATGCCATCCGATCCAGCCAGCCCGTGCCGAATCTCACCGGGACCGGCAGCCAGGGCGTCATCGATCCGCGCGACATCGCCGCGGTTGCCGTCGAGGCGTTGGTGACACCCGACCACTCCGGGCGCATCTACACCCTCACCGGCCCCGCACTGCTCACCTGCGCGGATCAGGTCACCACACTGGCGACGGTCCTCGGTCACCCGCTGGACGTGGTCGATGTGCCGGAAGACGTTGCGCGCGAGCACATGATCTCGTCCGGCATGTCCCCGGAATTCGCCGACGGGGCGCTGGCGGGCCAGGCCTATGTCCGTGCCGGAGGCAACGCCATACTCACCGACGATGTCCGCCGAGTACTAGGCCGCGCACCCCGCAGCTACGCCGAATGGGTCGCCGACCACGCCGCCGCCTTCACCCAGACACTCGCAGACCAGAGCACGACCTGATGCGCTACGGCCGATGTCTGATTTTCATTTGGAGGTGGTGACGGACTAAAGTTTTGGACGCACGACGTTGCGGCACTCCCAGACCACAACGAAGCGCGTGCGGATGTAGCGCAGCTGGTAGCGCATCACCTTGCCAAGGTGAGGGTCGCGGGTTCGAATCCCGTCATCCGCTCCATGAAAACAGCAGGTCTCAGGGCACCCACGAGCTCTGGAGGCTTCAAGCTCACACCCCGCCCGCGACCCCGTAGCAACGGGTCGATCGCCTGGCAGGTTCCGTTCCAGTAGTACGACGAGACCGGTCGTCGGCGGAAACCTTCGACGCCTTCGAGGCCGCCGCGCGCTGGTGTAGCTGGCTGAGGTGGTCGGGGTCGCCGAGGCGCGCCGGATCCGGGAGATCCAGCTCGGCAGTGCGGTCGGCTGCATGACGCTGGTCTAGTGGTTGCGCAAGTACACCGCGCGCCTGACCGGTTTCGAGGAGCGCACCCGCCGCGACTACATCCGCCACATCGACATCAATATCGAACCGTTCATGGGCTCCTCACTGCCGATAACGGCGTTCAACCAGGTCCGCACACAGATCGCGTTGATCAACTTGTCGTCCCGCTCGATACGGCCGATCGCTTCGTCGGTGAGTTCCACCGAGGTTACGTCACCGGCACGCAATGCGGCCGCGAGCTCTTCGGCCGATCGAAAATTCCGCTCCACGGATCCGACGTTATTGGCCTGCCGCAGCGGACATAAATGCCGCTTCGAGCAAACGGGAAGTCGAACGGGTGACCTTCAGTTCAAATTAGCGCACTCGTTCTGTCATATCCCAGGTTACGGTGTCGGCAGAGCCGACTCGATCAGGGCTTTTGACGCAGTCCATGCTCGAATGTTGGTGGCTTGGACTTGATTTCCGTTTCGATGGGCTGGGCGAGGCGAAGATCCTCACGGAGTCTGTCCCAGAGACGCTGCTCTAGCTCGCTGATCTGCTGCGGTGTCGACGCATCGGTTGCGGGGTGATGTGGCGGTCGCCATCGGCCGTAGGTCCGGGGCAGGGTCCGCTGCGGCGTTGATGTGTATCTGGCATGAGGTGGGGAAACCGTTTCAAGGTGAGGGGCGAGCGCGAGCAAGCGGAAGGGAGCGCATCGCGCGGCGACCCTGTGAGAAGCGGTGGAGATGCACGGCGGAGGTGGGGCGAAGGTCAGGCGTCGTTTGCTTTCACAAGGAATACCGCGACCTGGAGGTGTACGAAGCAGTCGTCGGGCCGGTGCGTTGCGTGGATGCGCTGCAGCTCCATTGCCCGTGCGATGGTCAGCTCCATGAGATGGACATGACACCAGCGCTCGGCCAACGTGCCGTCCGCCGCGACGAACTCCTTGCGATGTGGCGGATCTGGCATCGTCACTGCTCTGTGTGGTTGGGAGCGGTGTCACTGCTGCGAGCCGCGGTAGGGGGTTGCCCGGGCAAATCTTCGGTGCCATCCGGTCGTACCGTCCGGGGTGGCAGAGCGTCGGTGGCTTTGTCTGGCAGTCGAACTCCTCCAGCCCTGACGTCAGCGACCAGCTGGTCGAATGCCTTGATGTGGCAGGACAGTATGTACGCATCATGTTCGCCGTGCTCGGGATCATTTCGGCGCAGGGTGTAGAGCAAGTATCTCCCGGCCAGCCAATTCACCATTTCGGCGTACGACGAACGAGCGGTTGGAGCGCCGGGCTGGACTGTGATGTCCTTCGTATGTCCTTCGGCTTCGTGGTCGATCAGTTCGGTCAGAATCGACAGCTGTTCCTGGACGACGTCAGGAACATTGCGGCGGTGTTCGTAGATCACGCGCTGGATGCCGATGTACTGATGGGCGCAGCGCAGCATGACTGTCGTCGGTTCTTCTGCCCCGGCGAAGACCCGCAGGAAGAGACCGGCATCGTGCAGCGGCTGATCGGGTCGGGCCTCGACGGGTGGCGGTGAAAAGGAGGCTGGCGTGCTCGGGGAGGTGCCCAACACGACGTGGCCCGTCGGTTGGCGGTGCAGTGGCATGAGGCAGTGGCCCTTCAGATTTCGAGTGTGGATCGTCCGCGCGGCGGTTGCGCCCGATGAGTGAGGAACGTCAGTCCCACAGCGCCGCACATGGCAGCGGTGGTAGGTCGGCAGCCACGTCGTTATCGACCGTGACGGTAACCTCTGGAAAGCCTTGGGCCAGTTCGGCGGCGACGTCGGCGGCTTGCTCGGCCGAGGCAGCGAAATCCAGCTTCAGCGCACCGGATTCGATATGAATGTGGCGGATGCGACGCGGTGAAAGGGGTTGTCGGACGGGCCGAAGCGGTGCCATCACCGATCACCGCCCGAGCACCAGTTGCTGGTCGGATTCGATCGCGGCCACCAGACAGTCGTAGCCCTGGCACAGCTGCGCCAACCGGGTTGCCTCGGACGGCTCCTCATCGGTCGCCACCGTCGCGAGCACCAATCCCCAGAGATCAGTCATCGGTGCCACCAACGCCCCGATGCTTTCGGTCTGCACGACCATGACCGGAGTGCCCTCCGGCCCGCCGCTGATCGGGACTGGTGGGGGGCCGAGGGTGGTGCGATCGCCGGCTGTTGTCTGCGGTGGTCGACCGTATCGTCGATGACGGCGATCAGGATTTCGATATCCTCCCGCGCCAAAACCAGGTGCGAGGCACCCTGTTTCAGTTCTTGATGGCCGATCCGCTCGTCGATCAGGGTGAGCAGCGCCTGTCGGTGTTTTCGCTGGTAGGCCACCAGATCGACCGCCGCGTAGACGATGTCACTGCTATGCAGCTGCGGTAGTCCGGCGAAGGACGCCGGCAGTACCTCACTCGACGACAACGCCGTCACCGGCGCCCATGTCGGGGTCGTCTCATTTGGCGTGTGGCCCTGGGCGTTCGGGGGACGATCCTGCCGTGCGTCGTTCTCATGCGTGCTGGTCACAGCCGATCACCGCGGCTTACTCGTGGACAGCACCATCTGGCCGGATTCGACCAGCGTGTCGAGCGCGGATGCTTTGCGCGGGCAGTTCTTGGCCCGGCAGGCCATATGGATCTGAACGACTTCGTGGGCTTGGGCAGTAGTTAACCGCACCATCGGTGCGGCGTGCGCCGCAGCGTCGCAGAGGGCGATGAGCTGGTACATGGCAAGGGAATTGGCGGTGGCCATCGTTTCGGTATCTCCTGGTCGGCGGGCTCGATTGGAGGTGCCCGGCACCGGGGGCTTTCGCCACCGGCCTGCCACTCTGGCGGGTCGATGCGCCGGACAAGGGGTTCGGCGTCGGCCCGGTGCCGGGTACCAGAGCTGACCGTATGGCCGCAAAACCGGCTATTCCCGCTCAAATTGGGAATCGTTTTAAAACATACGGAAATCGGTATAAAGTCCGTACCGGCGTGAAAACGCTTGATAGTCAATGTCGATCCGCCATTAACCATGAACGCAACATGATGTAGCGGGAGCCCGACGATGCACATGACGACCGGTGAGACGATCCGGCGGATACGCAAATCCATCGGTATGACACAGGCGGAACTCGGCGCACTCCTGCACTTCACGCAGCCCGCTGTCTCGCAGCTTGAGCATGATGGCCCGGCCGTTTATGATCTGCGCGTTCTCCGCCGTGTGGCTAAAGCTCTGCAGGTGCCACTCGCCATACTGGTGGTGGAGTCGGATGAGGAGGCGGAGGTGAACCGACGTCAATTTTTCAAATCGGGGGCGGTCGGAGTTGGTACTACTATGGCGGCAGATAGACGACTGATCCCTCCGGCGGTTTCCACAGGAGTCAGGGTTGGCCAAACGGACGTCGAGCGAATCTCCAAGAGCGTCAATCAGATTCACGAGCTTCAGCTGATAGCTGGTGGTGATCGGTTGTGCGAGGTTGCTGCCAACGAAGTGCGGTATGTCGAACAGCTGCTGGATTTGGGTAGCTACAGCGACGAGGTCGGTAAGGCCCTGACCGGCGCTGGCGCCGAGATGATGACTGCTGCAGGATGGGTCCACTACGACGCCGGCCGCTGGGGCGACGCCAGACGTTACTATGCCGATGCCGTTCAGGCTGCTACGGCTGCGGGTGAGGGTACCGCTGCTGCTCACGCTTGGATCAATGCCTGCCTGTTGTCATACCGGGAGGGTTCGCGGCCCAGAGAAGGGGTCCAGTTGGCTGAGGCCGCGCAGCTCGCGGCTAGGAGGCAGGGTGGCCCGAAGCTGCGGGCGCTGGCAGCCATTCGCGAGGCCGAAGCGCACAGCGCGATTGGCGATCGCGCCGCCATGGAGGCAGCGGTAAGTCGGGCGCACCGCGCGTACGACTCGACCAGAGGGCAGGATCCTGCCTATCTGGCGCATCTGCCTGAAGCACAGCTCAGTGGTTTGACCGGGCTGGCCTTCATGCGCCTCGGCAAGCACCAGCCAGCGACGGCCTATCTGCAGGCGGCCATCGACGGCACGGCGGTCTATCCCCGTGAACGTACTGCCTGGCAGATCCGTTTGGCGCAGAACTTCATTCGGGCCGCAGACGTTGCCGACGGATGTGTCGTGTTGACCGATAACTTCGAAGACATCGCCAAGGTCGCGTCGACCCGCCTTCAAAGAACACTTCACGAGATCGCTGATGATCTGCGACCGTATTCATCGGTTCCTGAGGCCAGGGACTTCCTTGGGATGTGGACGGCCCGCTGACTAGTCCTTCACGTGAAGGTATCTAGCAACTCGTCTATTCAGCAGTGCATATCTTTGTCTCGTGCTCTCGTACGACAGGCAAAACTCGCGGGTTGATGCGAAGCCTTTCCGTTTCGGTTTGGGCTTAGAAAACCGCGTCGTATCCGGGAACTGCTGCCGGGTGAGGTCGAGGATGCCGTTATCGACGAAATTGAAATAATGCGAGACTGTTTCACCACTGGGCAGGGTGGCAGTCGTATTGAGAATCTCGCCACCGAGGTAGTCCTGGACCACACACGCAGTGACAGCGCACTGTCCCTTTGCGCGGTTGGCTTCCGTCCAGCCCGAGGCTGCACTTGTATCCACCGACCACGACTGTTCCAGTGCAGTTCTGAGGGCCGCAATGGCGACCGTGCCCATGTTCGGAGAGTACCAAGCCATTGCTGCTCAGCGAGGGTTATGTCAGAGGTGCTCGGGGATCTCGACTTTGAGTGACAGGTCGGCCTCGGCCGTTTCGATGCGGTGATTGTAGAGGTCGAGGAGTCGCCGCAGCTCGGTGCGCACGTGGTCTTGGCGGAAGCTGGCGACCTCTTCGATGTTAGTTCCGATGAAATCCTCGATGGACTGGATCGCGACCTTGTTCGCGATCCCGGCGTCCTCTGCGTGGACTTCTGCTCTGCCGAGTTGGTCTTTCGGGACCAGTACACGCGGTCGAAAGCCTTGGCGGATGTTGTCGGCACAACGTCCCTGGAAGACCGCGATGCTCGGTGCCATGGTGACGTGGATGGCGGTGTGGCCGATCTGGTAGTCGCCAGCGCGTCCGGTTTGTTTATCAGCGGTGGTGTAGCTCTCGATGTTGATCTCTTCGTCGGGAAAACGGATCTGAAGTTTCGCGCCGACCAGGTGCTGGACGATGGCACCCGCTGTGTTGCCGCCGCGCTCGCGACCGGCTGCGATCAGGCTAGCGACGACCGCCCGTATCGACCACGAGGGGTCGATCTCGGCGTTGATCTTCTGTCGACCGAAGTAGTCGTCCCGGACGCGAACGACGAACCATGCTTGCAGCAGCCGTGCCACGGCGTGTCGTTCGAAAGAGGCCAGGTCGTTTATACGGGCCCTCGCGCCTGCGCTGTTGACGACGTCGGCGAGCTTCTCAGCGTGGCGGATGGTCTTCCGGGAAGTGCGGCCGCCTTCCCTGGTGAACTTCCGCTTCTCGTCGTGATCGGCGAGGATGGCCTTCGCCTTGGCTCCGCTGGCCCCCTTCACCTGAGTGTCGGCCGCGTAGACCTGAGATGTCAACGGATATGCTTCGGCCAGGAATTCGGTGATGTAGAGCCCGGCGCACATCACGTTGGAATCCACACTGGCTTTGCTGTTCCGGTTGCCTTCGTACCAGGGCGTGATCGCATCGATAATCGTCTCCGCGATCTTGCTGACTTGCGTGGAATCTTCGTGCCCGTTCGGCCTGACCATGCCGTGCCACGTCCCTCTACATGAAACTGTCGATCTGAAGTCTTGATGGTCGACTAGTCGTTCTCGGCGACCGTGCGGTGCCCGGTTCAGCGGGCGAGCTCTCCGGTGAGCAGGGGGCCTAGATACTCCTCGGCTAGCCACTGCACTGCGTTCACGCAGACCGCGTCGCCGAAGCCCATGATCGACTGGTTCCGGCTGTCGGGCAGCCGGTACGCGGGCGCCCCCATGAGCTTGGCGTACTCCCGGGCCGTCATCCAGCGTACTTTGAGATGTCCTCGTTGAATTCGTACGACCGCCTGCTTGGACGATCCGCCGCGTGCGGTGCGCAGGCAGCCCGCTATGTCGTCGGCGCGGATTTCCCATGCGGGTTTGCCATTTCGGGTGCGGCGATAGGCTGTGCGGTATTGGGGTCGGCCTTTTGACTTTTCGCCGAGTGCCGTGACTCGCGCCATTTGTACAGTGGACAGTTCGCTGCGGAACTTCGCTGTACGCACGTTGTCCCACCATTCCACTTCGGCGGCATCGTCGTCGTCGACGAGGCCCGTCCAGCCCTCTGCGAGCATTGCGGGAGGTTCGGGCATTGCGGCGCGGTGTGTGCGCAGGCCGGAGTCGAGCACCGGATCGAGCCAGCGGGGGCGCAGCACGGTATCGCGGCGCTCGTCCTGCTTGACGTCGCGCAGCAGTGGGGGACGCACGGCGATCAAGAAAAGTCTGGGACGCGATTGGGGCACCCAGCGGCGTGCGTCGAGGGTGACGACGTCGACGGAGTAGTCGAGTTCGTTCAGACGGAGTACCGCCGCCTTGATGTCCTCGCCGCGGTGACTGGTGGCGAAGCCGTTGACGTTCTCGATCGCGACGACGGGAGGGCGGTCGCCGCCGAGTCGCTCCAGCACATCGGCGAAGTTCCAGAAGGTGCCGGAGTGCTGTCCGGCCAGGCCTTGTCGACCGCCCGCCAAGGACAGGTCCGTGCACGGGAAGGACGCCCAAGCCAGACTCAGGTCGGTCGGCACTCGGGCGGCTTCCATGTTCTCGGCGACCAATCGGATGTCGTCGAGGTGGTAGTGCGCGTCATCGTCCTCGAAGTGGCCGATGTACATGCCGTGCTTGTCGGAGTCGAGATCGTTGGCCCATGTGACTTTGAAGACCGTGTTCCGTGCTTGCTCTAGGCCGAGTCGCGCCAATCCGATGCCAGCGAAGAACTCTCCGACCGCGAACTCCGTCGTAGTGCTTTTCACCGCCGTCGCGCTAACGATTCGCTTCCGCGCCTGGATTGGAGAGCTGGGGACAGCTGGAAAAAGACCAAGATCAAGCGCGGAAGTCACGAGTCGATCTTAGGCGATCCTCCGGCGAAGTGAGGCTATGCCACGCGGCGCTCCGCGAGGGCGTCCTATGGTGTATTACGTGGGATCAGGCACGGAATCGTGGGCATCCTCACCGGGGGTGCGCGCCAGTATGCGGGCTAACCGCAGCCGAGACACCCGCCCGGAGTTGGAGCTTCGGCGCGCCGTGCACGCGCTCGGTCTTCGCTATCGCGTCGCGGCTCGGCCACTGCCTGAATTGCGCCGTACCGCCGACCTGGTCTTCAAAGGGCCGAAAGTCGCAGTCTTCCTCGACGGCTGTTTCTGGCACGGCTGCCCTGAGCATCACACTGTTGCGGCGCGCAACGCTGCCTATTGGGCGGAGAAGGTGGCGAGAAATCGCGCGCGCGACATGGACACTGATCGCCGACTCGTCGAGGCGGGTTGGGACGTGGTCCGAATCTGGGAACACGAACATCCGACGCTCGCGGCGCGCAGAGTGTACGAAGCAGTGTCTTCGCGCCGAAGGATGCCGGAGACAAGAACAAAATCCGTACAAGACGATTCGGTCGACGACCGCTGACGATGCTTTACAGCGGGCGCATACGATCGCACCGGCGGGGTGCCGGAGGCCGGACCGTGCAGAGCGTAGGACTCAATGGGTGCATCCTCCACACTAGCAAAACCATATGCTACCTCCGAGGATTCGATGAACTTGTCGGGCGTGCGACGCTTCAGTGCGCGAAACGACGCACGACTGCCCAACACGAATTCAGCGCAACCAGCCCGAGGTCGTCGCGGTCGTCCGCGGAGGCGAGGGCGTAGTTGCCTTCGCGCGGTGCACACAGAATGGCATGGTTGTCCGGGAATCAGTCTTGAGGCGAGTTCGTCTGTGCCTCAGCAGATTCACGCCCTTACTTGATGAAACGGGGTACGTCGGCTGGCTCGCGGAGATGCTCGACGGCGTGGGCGCATGCTTCGTCGACGCCTCGCGCCCTGCGTTCAATAGCCGTTGTGTCCCTTCCGGAGTCACCTCAAGGAAGGCTCCATCCGTGCCCAACCGTCTCCGGGCCGGTGGCACCAACAACCTTCGCGAGTGTGCCGCGGCTCGGCCCGATGAAATCCCGCTACCTGCGCAACCCTTCCAGCGTGGGCATGCCACGGAACCGCATGGATTCTTGATCTTGATCTTGGTCGGCGATCGACGTGAGTCTGCGCACCGCTCGCGGTTCCGACATGACCACGGGCCATGTGCTGGCAAGCCAGGCCTCAACAGAGCGGGCGACCGTTTACTAGGGGACCTGCCGGTCGCGCGGCAACGGGACTGTCTGAGCCAGGCAGGTGTGCCTCCGGCAGTCGATCCGGGTGCAGATCTCGATCGGCATCCGTGGCGACCAGGCGCGGGTGGTTCAGCTCGATGCCCAACGGTCTGCATGCCGAATGACATGTCGGTGTGCTGTGGGATGCTTTGGCGCGTGGCACAACTCGCGCTACAAAGGGCAGCTCGACTACATATTTGTCGAGTGATGCTCCCGGGCTTGCACCTGTCCGGTCGAGTAGTGACACGCCCTGGCGAGTTCAGGTTGCCAGGGATCTCGAGACCGATCTGGGGTGAACGCCAGCCAATGTCCGTCGACATGTTCGAACGCCGTTTTCGGCAAGAGCTGATGAGAGTGCCTGAGTTCACGCCAAACGACACAAGGGACCCGCGCGCCTGGCCGCGCCCGAACTCCTCCGAGGGAGAATTCCCAGCATGGCGTGCGCTGTTCGATGCACTCTGCCTGTATGGCCACAGCACCGGCTACCAATTGTTCTCTTTCGAGAAGTTCCTCAATCAGTGCGAGAAGGCATACACCGTCGACCACCCGTCGGATCGCTTCCAGCGGTACTTCACGGGTGATCTGCGTGACGGGATGATTCAGCGCGTGGGTGTCTGGTATGAGGCGGGCATGGCGGAGACATACCTGTATGTGTGTCTGGTTGAGGCGCTTGAGGATCACGCGAAAGCCGGTATCGTGCTTTACGATCCACGGGCGGACTGGAAGCTGAAGGCCGACACCATCGTGACGATGAACGGTCGCACGATGCGAGTCAGCGGGTACACCGGTGAGACCGAGGACAGGGCCGGCATCGAACAGCGGCGCGACGGCATCGAGCGTGAGCGTAAACGGAACACCGCGGAGTCGGCGCACTGGGACAACGCTGCGCTTGCGAGCATGCCGACGTTCGATATCGCGCTGAATAAGAGCGACGCGCAGGTCGTGAACGGATGCCGCCTGTTCAAGCTCAGCTCCATCAATGATCTGCTTGATCGGCTATACGATTATGCTGAAGTCGCTTCGGAGATTCGCTGGACCTTTCCGCTTCGCAGCTGAGCGCTACATACGCGGCGGGACTGGTGAGTGCAGAGTATGAACCTGGTAGTCGATAGTGATTGTCAACGGTCATCGGGATCTCCGGGCGGGTGGACCTAACGGGTCCAGCTGGGCGGACAGCAGATCTCCGGGCTGATGGACATCAGTTCTCCGGATGAGTTCTTAGGCCAACGGCATCACTCCTTTGCCGGCGAGGGCTTCGGCTAGGCGGTGCGAATCACCCTTTGTCAGCACGAGATGTGCGTGATGAAGGAGCCGATCCACTGCCGCAGTGGCCAAAGTCTTGGGCATGATCGTGTCGAATCCGGACGGATGAATATTGCTGGCCACCGCAATGGAACGCCTCTCACATGCGGTCGATCACGCGGTAGAACGCCTCGGCGGCCTCCGGGCCGACGGGCAGCATGCCGATGTCGTCACAGACGATCAGGTCGCAAGAGCAGATGCGGGCGACCGCGCGGGCGATCGATCCGTCGGCTTTGGCCTTGCCGATGGTGGCCGCGAGGGATTCGAGGTGAACCAGGAGACCCGCAGGTCCTTCTCGATCGCCGAGTGCGCGAGCGCTTCGACGAAGTGGCTCTTGCCGGTGCCGGAGGTTCCGGCGACCACCAGATTCTCGTGCCTGCCAACCCATTTCAGTGTGGACAATGCGTTCTGGGTGACTTCGGGGATTGTCGATTCCTCCGGCAGCCAGGACGAGAACGTTTTGCCGGTGGGGAAATTCGCGGTCTTGCGGCGCTGACGTCGCGTCGCCGAATCACGGCCGGTGACCTCTTCAGCCAGCAGCACCCGCAACACCTCGGCCGGATCTCAGCGTTGAGCACGGGCGGTGGCGAGCACGTCGGGCGCGGCCTTGCGCAGGGAGGGCAGCCGCATCCGGCGGCAGATCTTGCCCAACTCTTCCGGCAGCACTGGGGCTTTCGGGGAACTCATGCGCCGAACCTCCCCCAACCAGCGGTCCCGGACTGGACCGAATGCGCCTCGTCGGCGCGCACCACCTCGGCCAGACCGGAGAACTTGGCGAGGTGATCAAGGATCGAGGCGAGATCGCCGTCGTCGAAACGGCCCGCGACCGCGGCCACCCCCAACGCTTCGTCGACCGCTTCCGGCCCGGTCACCGCGGCCAACTTCAGGGCGCGAGTCATCTTCGACTGGATCCGTGACACCCCGGACGCGGAGGCTTCGGTCAGCCAGCGGCGGGCGCCTTCGCCGAGCTCGAGGAACGCGATCTCCTCAACCGTCGCCTCTAAAGATATTGAATCCGCTCGGCGAAATCATCTACACCCAGCACTTTTACCGCGCCGACCGGTGGATCTGGTACTCCACGGACCAGTCGCAGCAGCGCGTCCCGGCTGGCCGACAATCCGAGCCGCTGCGCCAAGCGTGCTTCGGCTCGGCCGGCCAGGGCCAATCCGATCGTGGTCAGCTTGTTGATCCGACGCGACCGCTTGGTTCCATGGCGTGCCCGGCGCGATGTAGGCGATCCCTACCTTAGTCACCGCAGAACCGTTGCAGCGCTTGGGAAATCATCTCCGTACTGTTGACGAGCCGCAGCATCTTCGGCGCACCGCGGACGTCGAACACCCGCTCGAGTTCGGCCACGAGGCGCTTGGCAGTGATCGAGCGTTCCACCAGATGCAGCAACGATTCGCGGGTGTGCTCGTCGACCATCGACGCGATCTTCACCGCTCGCCCGTCCGTGGTGGAGTCGAACTGGAAACCCTACGCCCACACCACTCTCGGCGCAGCCGCCTCGATTAGCGGCACCGACGGCAGTTCCCAGGAGGGTGGGCAGGCGGGGCTGGTAGTTGCAGTGCGCGCTTGTCGATACCTCTGTGGTCGAATACGGTTCGATATGTGCGGGGTAGCGGACATCCAATCCGCGAAGGTCAATGTCGGTGCATAGGGGTAGGTTGTGATGGCAAAGTTTGTTGCGGCCATGGTTCCGACTTGGGTTGCTAACCTGCACAACCGAAGTCGGTGCTGAGTGCCGCCATCGGGAGACAAGGGTGGATGAGTGGACGCTGAGTTGGCCGCACCATGTCAGCATGCGGGCGCACCGCCGGCAGGGGTTGTCGACAGTGTCACCAAACTCATCCAGGGTCTAGCGGACGATCAGGCCGTACTCAATAAGTACGGCCTGACGCAGGACGAGTATCGCGTGGCGTTGCCTGCTGCGATCGAGCAGCTCCGCGGCCGCCAGAGCGCAAGTGTGTCGGAACGAAAGGCGTTCTTGTTCGACCTTTTACAGGCGTTGGCCGACGGAGGGCACGTCGAGCGCGTTGAGCGACCAAAGTATGGCTCGGACACTGTGTATCGACTTACCGTCGCTGGCTTCGGCGACGTTGCTATCATCCAGAAGGGATGCCCCGACGGCGCCCACAGCAGCGTCCGATGGAAGGCGCCGGACTGGGCGCGCGAAACGTACCTGTGGTGGTTGTGCGACAGCATGCGCTACCAGCCTGGCGAGCACATCGATAAGGGCGTCAAACGGCTCCTCGGCGAGTTCTTCGGTCCTCGTCCCGACACACTGTCGGGAGTCATCTTCCACAACCACCTTTGCGGAACAAAGCAACGCCCCTGCCCCAAGAGCGTATTCACGCTTCGCGTTGGAACTCAGGATGTTCCGCCCCCGTGCGTTTACGTCATGCCAGATCGAGACGACGACGCCTCAGCCTGGAACTGGAACGGCGAGGTGACACGAATCTTTCCCTCCATACTCCTGCAAGCATTCGGCATTGCTCCCGCGCAGGTAAGCCAGTTCACCGGGCACGTCGGATTTCAGCGACGCCATGGCGCGGTGCGAACCACCATCACATCGCGGTTTGGGTCCGGCCGCGCCACCACCTTCAGGAGCTGACGCCATGCTGCATACTCTCGACCCAGACCGCACAGCATTCCTGAAGGCACGCACCAAGACCAACACCGTGCGGGTGCCAGCGTGGCCGAGGAGCGACAAGGACCTGCCACAGGCCGAACTTGAGACCACCTGGGTCAAGTTCTCGGTCTCCAATCACCGCACCCGCGCTGAGCAGGAACGCGAAAAGCGTGCTGTCGGTCGCGAAGACCTGTTCACCACTGACCCGATGGGGCCCGATGCGCAGGCAGCTCAGTACCGGATCCTGTGCGGCCAATCAGGATTCGATGAGCTGAAGAGGGACATCAAGGCGCGCGGTCAGCAAGACCCGGCGATCGTCACCGCAGATGGCATCCTGATCAACGGCAACCGACGCACTGCCGCCTTACGCTCGCTCTGGATCGAGGGAGAACTCTCGGCGAAGTACGTCAGCTGCTTGGTGCTTCCTCGGGACGCCACGACAGACGAACTTGTGGACCTGGAGGCAGAGCTGCAGGTTGCCAACAGCTTGAAAGAGAACTACTCCTGGGTGAACGAGGCCATACTCATAGAGGAGCTCTATGACCGGGCCGACAAAAATTGGGACCACGTAGCGAACCGAATGCACCGCACAGTCGCGGACGTACGCGGTATGTACGACAAGCTTCAGCAACTGCATCAGCTTGTGGAATTGTCTGGGGGCACGCGATTGCACCTGGACTTTGTTGAGAACGAGTCGGTCTTCGACGAACTTGCCAAACACATCAAAAACAAGCCGCAGAAAGAGGCCGACTCTGTTCGAGCCGTGTACTTCCTCGGCGCGCTGACCGGCACGCCGTATCGAAAGCTCCGTCACTTGAGGCGGTCGGACGCAGCGGCGCTCGTCCGAAATGAGATCGTCGACGACGCAGCGATGAGGCCGATTCTCGATGCGGCCGAAGCATCTGCGTCGATGACATCCGATGACCTGCTTGATGACCTTCTCGGCAACAGCGAGCAGATCTCGCCTCTGCATGACCTCCTCGCATTCGTCGCGCAGAAGCGACCAGAGGCAAGCGTCGCGCTAGACAACGGTGACCGCGTCCAGGTACAGGAGGTGCTGACAAGCATCGGAACCTCCATCTCGGCTGCGGCGGAAGAAGCCAAAGAGGAAGAGCGTGACCATTCCGCGCTACAAGCTCCGCTTACCCGCGCCGACAAGGCCATCGCAGAGTTAGAGCGTGTGGTGGCCACGCTTGCTAAAGCCCGTGCATTCGCAGAATGGGACGAAAGCGCTCTCGTTGAACGAGTCGCCCGGCTCGATGAACTCATCTCTAAAATTCGGTGACACCGTGATTTTTGCCGAGTTCGAGCAGGATGGACGTCCGGTTGTCGCTTTGGAAAAGAGAGCGGACACGAAATTCGGCGCGTGGGCGCGCCTGCAGGAAGCGCTATCGAGAGGAATCGTAGGCGGAACTGCGAGCACATCACAGATCCGCGCCGATGTGTTCTTCGCAGAACTGAAAGTGCTTCAAGAGGTGCGCCTGCTATTCAGCGAGACCTTCGACTTCGGTCCCGTGCTTACTGCGCAACTTCGTACCCTGTCACGTGATCGCCGCGACCGCGAAACCGCCATGGCTAGGCCGATCAACCTCCCCGACTCCGATCTGCAAGCCGAACTCGAACGCGCTGGGTTCAGGCGGCAACTGATGTCCTTCCAACTGGAGAACCTCGCGTCCGTGCTTCGAATGCCGCACGGGGCGGACTTTTCAGTGCCCGGTGCAGGAAAAACTACGGTCGCCCTGGCCAACTACACCCTGAACAGAGCGCGGGGCTCCGTTCAGCGGCTGCTGGTGATCGGGCCGATCGCGTCGTTCCAAGCATGGAAGGAGGACTCGGCAGCCTGTATCAACCCCGTACCAAGCGTTGTAGTCCATGCAGGCAGCGGATCGCTGATCCCTGATGACACCGACATCTTACTGACGAACTACAACAGGGTCGCTGCTGACTACGACCGAATCCGACATTACGTGGCGACCAAGCCCACCCAAGTGGTCCTCGATGAAGCTCATCGGATCAAACGCGGGGAGCAGGGCGTTCACGGCCGAGCAGTGCTCGACCTGGCATACGCGGCGCGCCGCCGTGACGTTCTTACAGGTACCCCGGCACCGCAAGGCGCTTTCGACCTCATCGCGCCGGTCAGATTCCTTTATCCGGGGCAAGACCAGGAAATCCTTCCGGAACTAGTCTATAACGAAAAGGCGAGCAGAGACGACGACGTAGTCAGAGCAGCCAGCGCTGCCATCGCCAAGTACTTCGTGCGGACACCGAAGACGAAACTTGGCCTACCTCCTACAGTGTTTGATGTTGTTGTAGAGCCGATGATGCCAATTCAGCAGGCGATCTACGACTCACTTCTCGGCCAATATCGGGGACAATTTAGGCTCGACACGCAAGATAGACGTAAGTTCGACCGCCTTGGGCGGATCGCCATGTACCTGCTGGAAGCTGCGACGAACCCGATGCTGCTGACAGCAGGGTCGGACGAAGATGACCAAGAAGGCTTCGAGCACCCGCCCTTGGAGATCAAGGGCAATGAAGCGGTCGCCGACCTATTGCTCCGCTATCGGGAACTCGAAGTACCCTGGAAATACGACCAAGTGGCTGCGATCGTCGATGCTGCTGCTCGTAAGGGGGAGAAGGTCATTGTCTGGTCGTCGTTTGTTCGCAATCTGAAGCTACTTGCTGCACGCCTGCAATCGCACCAGCCAGCGCTGGTCCACGGCGGAGTTCCATACTCTGACACGGCAAAACCTGGCGAAGTGACACGTGATATCGAGTTCGACCGGTTCCGCAACGATCCGAATTGCCATGTCCTGCTTGCCAACCCCGCGGCGTGCGGTGAGGGCGTCAGTCTGCATCACTGGTGCCACCATGCGGTCTATCTCGATAGAACCTTCAACGCTGGGCATTTCCTGCAAAGCCAGGACCGCATCCACCGGCTCGGTCTGGCAGATCACACCATCACCAGGTTCACTCTGCTGCTCAGTCACGGAACCATCGACGAGCTGGTCGACGGGCGCCTCCGCGAAAAGGTACGCGCTCTGGCGAAGTTGATGGCGGACCCCGGCCTTGTGAAAGTAGCTCTACCCGAACCGGATACGGGTGCCCGTGAGCGGCCAGGGACTGACGACGACATCGCCGCGGTTTTGTCCATGTTGCAGACAGGACGATGAATTGCTGCCCAGACACGGTGCCGCATACAGCGCATTGCTACTGACCCATGTTGCTGGATTGACCCCGAGGCTCACGGTCGATGACTGGGTGCGCACGGCACGCAACACCCACGGTTCGCATCTGGCGTCAACTGTCGATATGGAGACCTACGCTAACTATCTCATCGACTGCGGATTGGCACGTCTAGACAGTCACGTACAGATCTCACCGCGATTGGTCGCAGCGGCACACATTCCCGATGGACGCGCGATGGTTCACATCGCGCAGGTGTTGCTTGGCGCTCGCCCGCCGTTCTGGCTGTATATGGCGGTGAGCGGAGACCGCGTAGAGCGCGAATTCATCCCCACCGAGGATCTCAAAGCTTTGCAGTGGCTGGAACCGCAGCTCGATCAGGTCCTGATCAGGGCTTGGGCTGACACCAAGCCACAGCATGCCGACCGCGCTGCAAAAGCGATCGGAGACGCCGCTGAGCTTCTCCTGATGGCCGCCTTGGCTTACGAGGGTCGGCAACCTATTCATCTCGCCAAACTCAGCGACGCCTATGGCTACGACATCGAAGTCCCGGGTCGCGACGTCGACTGTATAGAAGCCAAGGCGGCTAGTCTTGCCACATCAAACTCCTTTCACATCACCCGAAATGAATTCGAAACATCCCTGAGCCGCGGAAGCCGCTGGCGACTCGTGCAACTCGTTTTTCAGAACAACGCATTCTCGGTCGACACGATAGGAACGACTCATGTCAGCACGATCCGAGAGCTGTCGCACGAGACGTTGCAGTGGTTCGTGCCGCCAGATACGGCCCACTTCAAATGGGAAAAGTCTGCGCTTATCTCGGTTCCTGAAACGG
Organism: Nocardia sp. NPDC049707; assembly: GCF_040674855.1. NCBI lineage: Bacteria > Bacillati > Actinomycetota > Actinomycetes > Mycobacteriales > Nocardiaceae > Nocardia > Nocardia sp. NPDC049707. The sequence goes on from NZ_JBFANN010000005.1 coordinate 162,674, forward strand.
CATGGAATGAATCCGAAATTGTCCTCGACCCGGACTTCTACGTGCCCGGACTAGTGTCCGGCAAAGAGTGGGACAGGGCACCTGTGGCATCCTGATGAATACTCTCGTACGCTGTCGATAAGGATCTATTTGATCCATAGGCTCCTGGTCATCAGATTGGGCATCGAAATGAAGACAATACTCAATGAGTGGTATGGACCCAGTTCTGACGAACTCGCGGAGTTCTACAAGAACGGCACGATCGCTCTGGACGCGAACGTCCTCCTGTCGCTGTACCGAGTGAACGGCGCTCAGCGTAATCAGATTCTCGAGGTGCTAGGTAAGATCGCTGACCGGCTCTGGATTCCTTATCAGGTCGCCTATGAATATCAGCGGAACCGGCTCAGTGTTGCGTGGAGCGTAAACGCCGACTTCGATGCAATCGAAACGATGCCGGAAGCTGTGATGCAGAGTGTAATTGAGTCGGCTCGCGCATCTCTGGGTGAGTACTCTTCAAAAGCTGGAAAGCGAGTACGGGATCGCGAGATCCGGAACACTATACAGCGGCAGTTCGAGGACGCGCAGAGCGACCTGATCGCTCTGGCAGAGAAGCATCAGTCGAAAATGAAGGATGAATTCAAGTCTATTCGCTCCACTCACACGATCGGGTTCGATGATGTCAAGAACAACGACCCCGTCCGTGACGCTCTGGACAGCTTGATTGACGAGTCAAACACGGGTCGTCCGCCGTCGGCTGAGGTCGAATCCGCGCGTCGAGCAGACGCCAAAACCCGCATCGAAAACGAAGTGCCGCCAGGCTATATGGATGTCAAGAACAAACCGGACCCGTCGGGCGACTGTTTGATCTGGTTCGAGCTTATTGAGCATGCAAAAACGACCAAGAGGCGAATACTATTCGTCACCGATGACGTGAAGGAAGACTTCTATATCAAAGTTCACGGGCGGACGATAGGTCCACGATCAGAGATGATTGCCGAGATGGCAAAAGAGGCCGGGCAGCCCTACCATCAAACTACGTTGGACGGATTTCTTCGGTCAGCCAATGCATTCTTGGATGCTGAAGTCACAGAAGAGACCATCTCTACCGTCCGGTCGGCTCGAGAGTACACCAATCGGGTAGAAATATCGAATGCTGTTTTGGCAGATGCTATGGAGTCGCCGATATCATACGCGCCTACCGATCTTACTTCGGTCGAGTACGATGTCTTCCTTGCCCTCATTCGGGACATCGAATCTAGGGCAGAAGGAAATAGCGACGCATCGATGGGCGTGCCTGCTCTCGGTCTGCTTGGGTCTGCAACCGCTGCAGCGGAATCCAGAGGCGACGTCGAAACGCTCGAGAGAGTACTCGAACTTCATACCCGACTCGGTGCTAGTTCGTCCGCCATTATCAACACTCAGGTGTCGATCGCCCGCGTTCTTCTGCGGGAAAAGCGCCCCGTCGACGCGAGCATCTATCTCGAAGGTGCATATGCGAATGCACGTCGAACGCAAAGTATGCGCAGGTTCGATCTTGGTAGACAACTAGCTGAGGCATTGATCCAGTCAGGCAGACTTGAGGCTGGCCGCCGGGTGCTGACAGATGTGCTCGTCGAGATCGACTCGGCTGCTGACGGGAAAGGAAGTCTTATAACCGGTGAACGTCGGAGATCCGGTGAGCTGTATCGGAACATCTTCGGAAAGGAATTCCCAACGAGTGGTCATTCTGGTTGAACCACCACTTCCGGCTCGGTCGAGGTAACGACCTCCACTGAGCCAACTCTCTTTCCACGCTACGTGCCGCCGTCAACCCACACCGCAATCGATCCTCTGCCTATCGGGTGTCGTGGCGTCCGCTATCGCTCAGCCTATTGACCAGGCGAATCGTGCAGCGCCAAAACAGGGTTCGAATCCCGTCATCCGCTCCACGAAAACACCAGGAAACAAACTAACGGCCTGACCAGTTACGTTCAGTCCGGACGCGGGTGACTATTCAGACCCCACCTGTCCCATTGCACGGGATCGGCGCGGATCGAGCCAACCGGCCACCGCTTTCCAATCGGCGGTGGTCATTCGCGCAGCGGAATATATCTCCGACGCGAGACAGTGCATGTGTAGGCGGCGGCGCCGATCCATTTCCGATAGCAGCGCTGTACCGCATCGTGAGCAGAATCTATTCGTAGTCGCGTAGTCATCTTTGTGCATTGTTCTTCCCAGTAGAGGATCGGAACCGATTGGGCAGCCATGCCGCACGAGATCGACTTGGCCAGCGCGAGGCGACCTTGATCGGGCGCGCTCGGCATCCGAATACGCTGTCGCGCGTCGGCTGTGCGGTGCTCGTCGAGCTCTCGGGTTGCATGTGCGACACGGCGACCCCGGTGCACACCGCCCTGACACCCCACCGGTTAAAGGACTGCTCGAGCTCGTAGTGGCCTCGACCGCTCACTCGCGCGGTTCGATTCGGCGCTCTGACTCGAAGCGGACCGTATTTCAGACGGTCACACTTGCCCGCAGCCGGTCGATTCTTTCCCACCAGTGGTTGTGCAGTGTTCGCCAGTCCTCGGCGGCGGTGCGGGTCCACTTCATTTCCAGCTCCACCGCAGCCAAAGCGGGTTTCTCCCGCTCGACTTCGTTCTCCGCGTGTGCGGCGCGGTCGACCAGTTCGGTCCAGCGATTGAAATCCTGATGTAGTGCTTCTTCGACCTTCTTGTGCATGGCCAGCTCCTTTGGTGACTGTCAGTGATCTTGTTCTCGGAATCTGTGCTTCTAGATCGTGTGCTCGGCTCGCCAGAGGTTGAGTCGCCTGTCGCCGGTGTTCGCTGCGGGCAATGACTCGTTGGCAACCTCGTCACCTCCTGCTTCGCGCGAGTGAAACCGGTGCGGTCCATCGGCAGGTGCGGGCACGGGTATCGCGGCCGTGGTGCGGGTGACGGTGATGTATTCGCGATGCGGACGGCGGTGGTGGGATGAATGTCGACGGTAAGACATTGGCGATCGGTTTCTCGAACGAGGAGGATTCGGGTCCGGCAGCGTGATCGGTCAGTACGCGCCGGGAGTGAGAGCCGCTGAGGCTCGCCGATGCAGCAGTTCTGGTGTTGTGTGGAGGGGAAGCCCGCAGACTGCGCGTCCGTTACGGACTCCTGCTCGCTGATCTCGCGGGTAGCTTGCCGGACCGGCGTCGTTTCAACCGAGCGTCCGCAGGGCCTACCAGCTTCCGCAATCACATGTTTGATTTCAACTCGGTCACAGTTTACGCACTATCAGTTAACAATGCCTAGGGTTCGAGTGGAAGATATTCCAGAAAATCGCAGGTGCGCGAGTATTTCGTCGCATATGCAGGAATGTTGCCGAAGATATGTGACTAATATCACATTTAATCCCTATTGACAATCTATTGACGTGCCGGAAGCGTCGGCGAATCGACCGGGCTGCTGTTCCAGTTGCGTCGGAGACTGCTTCGGCGGCAACCTCGGTCGGCTTCGAACCGCGCAATGCAGTCCACCGTGGGCAGACCAGCCTTGCGAAGTGATCTGCCGTTCCTCATGTAGACGATAGATATCAACAACTGGTAGATCAAACCCCTGGTCGACGCACGCTCATCGGCATCAGCGAGTGCTGAGGAAAGGCTCCCGGTCCCGCGCAGAGGCGCAACCGACTGCCCACGGGGGCCCGACGATATATAGGACCATCGCGCCAGAACACCCCCGAAGACGCCGTCGATGGCGCAGGTTCGGTAGCAGCCTGGCCACGGTCACCATGCGGCCGGCGATCGTGGAGGGTTTGAATCGGCGGACTTCGCGCATCCATTCGACGCAGCGTTCGATCTCGGGTCGTGTGATCGTCAACGGGATCAGCTGGCGCTCGGTACACCACACGAAATACCGGCGCAGATCCGAACTGCGGTGCTCCCGTGACGTTCCGGCATACCGAGCTGGACAGGCGGCAGAGGCCAGCCGCAGTACGAGGTCGTCACCAGCGAAGGCGACATCGATATCGGTCGAGGTACCCATGCCCACGACGACCGCGATCGGCGAGCTGTTCGCCACCCGATCGCGGCATGTCTGCCCAGATGCGCAGGCTGTAGCCAGGTTGGCGAGCGGGTGACGGACACGGTTGTCTTCTGGCCGCGAATCGTCCTGGTGCCCACCGGGATCCGCGGGCAGCCTGCCGCGTTCGGCGCTAACCGATTCGCAGCGCGCTCAGGATCGGGTCGTAGGCCCAGTTCAACATGCGCTCGGCGTCGTCTTTCGCGGCGATGCCGCTGTCGGGTGAGCTATTCAGGACCACACCGATCAGCGGTATTCCTGCCCTGACCGACTCGAACAGCAGGCAGGTTCCCGCAGCGTCGGTGGATCCGGTTTTGATGCCGATGGTGCCGGGATAGTCGCGCAGCAGCCTGTTCGTGGTCTGCCAGAGGTGATCGCGGTTGTCCGGGCCGGCGGGCAGGTGATAGCTGTGGGACCCGGCGATCTCGCGGAACGTTGGCAGGCTCATCGCGCGCAGGCCGAGGGCCACCAGGTCCGCCGGTGTGGAGTACGTGGAGTAGTCGGTGGGGGCGGGCAGTCCGCTGGGATCGGTGAAATGTGTTCCCGCCAGGCCCATTTGATGCGCGGTGTCGTTCATTTTGGCGATGAAGCCGTCTTGGCCGGGCCCGTAGGCCTCGGCAAGGGTGTAGGCGGCGTCGCAGCCGGACGGCAGCATCATCGCGTAGAGGAGCTGTCGCGCGGTGAGCACCTCGCCGGGGACCAAGCCTGCGTTGCTTCCGCCGTATGTGGTGTTGTAGGCGATGCTTTCTTGCGGCACGGTAATGGTCCGTTCGAGGTCGCCGGCGTTGATCACGACCAGTGCCGTCATCACCTTCGCGATGCTGGCTATCGGGACCGGAGTGTTCGGCTCTCGCGACCACAGCACCGTGCCGGTGATTCCGTCTGCCAGCGCTGCTCCCGAAGCCTGCACTGCGCTCGGCTCAGGAGTCAGCCAGGGCAACTGGATATGGGCTTCGCTCGCGGCGGGAGCGGCCGCGACGCCCTGACCTGCTACCACGATCAGCGCCCCGAAGACGGCAGTCTGCAACAATCGGGCAAATGTCCGCATGGGCCACATTCTGCCGTGCGACCCTGTCAATCAGTGGGATTTCATCGACCGAACTACCGCGCGGCTCCGTGGCAGCATGCAATCGGCTAATTCGGGATGCGGGGAGCCCGACGCTTCGAGATCGATATCGCTGAGTCTGATCGCGCCGATCTTTTCCTGCTCGCGCAGTGCGACAAGTTCGGCGAGTTGGCTGTCGAGGTCCACACTTTGGTCTCCTATGTAGCGGCGATGGTCTGTGGACCTCAGCAGCGCTGCGCTGCACCGAAATCGGCGTGCTTGTCGATGTCGCAGACAAGATCTGCCGCTGAGCGCCGGTGAGCCGCGCCCGCCGACCACTCTCGCTGGCCGGTTCGTCAGCGCGATATTCGGCATGACCGGATGTCCGACCTGTTGGCGTTTGCCTCTCGTTCGTTTGCCCGAGCTCGTCGCACCAGTCCGAGGGTCAGTACTGATTCTTGATGACGAAGTAGGAGCCGCGAATGGTTCCTGCCAGCTTCGACTTCTGCCTCGCGAACTTGAACGAGCCGAGTTCCGTGGGGATTTCCATCCCTTCGGAGAGTTTGAACCCGACCGCCCGCTTGTCAAGGCTACATCACATTGATCGACAGACCGTTCTCGTAGAAGACGTATGCGAAGCGAATGTTCTCCACCTGGAAGGCCGTAGCCTCGAGCGGGCGGGATGAGACGACGATGCCACGTTCATCCTCGAGTATCCGGCCCACCCAGTCGATGGTCGACTGGGCGTTGTTCGCAGGCTCCACCGTGAAGACGTGGCCGTACTTGTTCTTGAAGTATCGGGCCTCGTTCGCTCGCAGACCAGCTAGCGCCGCCGCGACCGGCGACGATTTCAGGCCGACGGTCGATACGGTGTTGAAGTCCACTGTGTAGGACATGGCGAACTCCTCAGCGCGTGTGTGCGGTCATATCAGTCGGCAATACGTTGCGCCCGATCCGGAAGGATCCCGGCCTGGACGAGTTCCTCGTAGATCCGCTGCTGCTCATCGTCGAGATTCGAGTAAAGCATGTCGTACGCCAGTTCTTCCTCGGTGAGCGCCGCGACCGGATCCCAGTCGTCACCGAGCGCCGCGACGACGGCGCTGCGCCGTCGTATCTCATCCAGCGTGAGGTCGTAAGCAAAATCGTGGTCGGTCATTGTGGGCATCTCCAACCAGGTTCTTTCCAAAAACGAATTGAGACGATGCCCAACCACGCTTTCTCGGGCAATGATCTACATCACGTTCCATGGTTGGACTTCGTCACATTTGCTGCCCGTGCGCGGACCGGACCGCGGAGTAAATGCGTCCATATAATCGCCGCGACACACTTCCCGCAATCGGCAACCAAGTGGCCGGTCGCGTCGGATTCTTCCTCCGCGTCGATGATTTCGATGAGACCTCCGCAGAATGAGCTCTGCGGGAGTGGAATTCGTGACCAAGCCCCGTCGCGAGCCTTATGGACTAGTCGCCGTCTTCCTCGACATCTCCGGCAACCAGTGGGACTTCTCGGTCCATCGGAGCCGTCCACGGCATGACCCGAACTCGGGTCCGGTTCGTCCGCGCATCGGCTAGAAGAGGATGGGCACGGGGTGGCCCACCGATAGTGCTGCGCCCGGACAACGGTCCGGAGATGATTTCACATGCGCTGCAACAGTTTTGCGTCGATCGGGTCGGGATCGTGTACATCCCGCCCGGCGCACCCTGGAACAACGGCCATATCGAATCGTTCAACCGGCGCCTGCGCAGTGAGTGCCTCAATCGCAACCACTGGACGGAAACAAATTTCAAGATAATTCACGCGTTCACCCTGGCAGCGACCTGGTGACGCCTGTCAGGACATGGTTGCGGCGCCGGGGCGAAGCTGACGCGGCGCGCCACCTCCGCCTCGGCGACCACCTGGGTGAGTCGTGTCGGTCAGCTATCTGACCGCAGCCGCTCTGAGGAGACCCTCCGCCGTCGGGCTGTCGGTCACGAGAGTGTTCAGGTAGCCCGCGCGAGCCGCCACGAGGATGGAATCCACCTTGTCTTCGCCGACGGCCACGCCGATTGTGTGCGGAATGCGCGGAAGGTCCTGGAGCTGGATGGCGATGAGCCGCTCGAATCCGCTGGACTCGATCGGCGCTCCGTCGGGTCCGTAGGGCCGGGCGCAGATGTCGCCGACGGCGTGCTCGAGTGTTGCCTCCCGCGCCGAGATGACGCTCGGCAGTGACGAGCGGTGCAGCGGTGGAGCGCCGATCCCGAGCAGTGCGGCGCGCGCCGACCGCCACAGTTGCTGGACCCGTTGGATCTGTGGGTCGCTCATCAACGCCTCGTGCAGGGTCGGGGTCGGCATGGCAGGGGCGTAGAGCATGACGGGGACTCCGCCGACCCGCAGCGCCAGCGCCCGCGTGATCTCGTTCGACTGGTAGTGCGCCTCTGGCTCTTCGATACCGCCGACTGTCGGGCACAGGACGACGCCGGGCAGCGGCGGGAGATTCTGACGTGCGACTGCGAATACCGTTGCGCCGGTTGATACCAGAAGCGCGTCTCCGGGGCGCAGCTGTGATTCGGTGAGCGCGTCGGCGACGCGGGGAGCGAGCAGCGTTCCCAATTCGACGCCGGGAGACTCCGGCGCCACGTATGCCGCAGTGAGTCCAAGCGCCTGGCGGAGATCATGCTCGAGGTCGGTCAGCGCCCGTTTCTCCGGGTTACGGACTGTGACCTGGACGATGCCGGTCTCGCGCGCCTCGGCGAGGAGACGACTCACGGTCGCACGGCTGGTGCCGATCTGGTGTGCGATCTCGGCCTGAGTCGCGTTGTCCAGGTAGTACAGCCGCGCCGCCTGGTACACCAGCCCGGAAGGAAACCGGCGGCGGGCGACGGCATCGATACCCCCGGCTGCTCGGTCTCTCATCTACATCCTCCTCCCGTGCGAATCAATGTGCAGATGTTCAGAGTATTCGATCGGGTCTGAACATTTGTGCTGTACATTTGTTCACGGATGTCTATAGTGACACAGAACACGCCTCCCTCGGGAGCGGCAGGCAGAAGGAGTCCTTCGTGACTGATCCACAACGCACGCGGTCAGCCGTTTGCGCTGGTGACACGATGCAGGCAGTTGTGTGTCACGGTCCCGCTGATTACCGGCTGGAGCAGCTATCGGTGCCGTCGCGGAAACCCGGAGAGGCACTCATCCGCGTCGAGGCCGTCGGCATTTGTGCCAGCGACCTGAAGTGCTACCACGGCGCGTCGAAGTTCTGGGGTGACGAAAACCGGCCGGCGTGGGCGGAGACCGAGGTTGTACCGGGGCATGAGATCACCGGGCGGATCGTCGAGCTCGACGATGCCGCTCGCGAGCGTTGGGGCGTCGAGGTCGGCGATCGCGTCGTCGTCGAGCAGATCGTCCCGTGCTGGAACTGCCGCTACTGTGCCGAGGGCAACTACCACATGTGCCAGGTGCACGACATCTACGGCTTCAAGCGCGCAACCCACGGTGGCATGCAGGAGTACATGGTCATCACGCCGGGTTCTCTGGTCCACCGGATCAGCGCTGATATTCCCCCGGCGCACGCGGCCTTCGCGGAGCCGCTGTCTTGCGCACTCCACGCCGTCGAACGGGCCGACATCACGTTCTCCGATGTGGTTGTCGTCGCCGGGTGCGGTCCCATCGGCCTCGGCATGATCGCGGGTGCGGCGGCGAAGTCTCCGGCCCAGGTCATCGCGCTGGACATGGAGCCGCGCAAACTGGAGCTCGCGGTGCGCGCCGGGGCCACGATGACGATAGACATCAGCAAGCACGATGCCGTTGCTCGCGTCCGAGAACTTACCGGTGGTTATGGCGCCGACGTCTACCTCGAGGCGACCGGGCACCCGTCGGCTGTGATCCAGGGCCTCAACCTGCTGCGCAAGCTCGGTCGCTTCATCGAATACAGCGTCTTCAAGGATGCGGTGACCGTCGATTGGACGATCATCAGCGACGACAAGGAACTCGACGTGCGCGGCGCCCATCTGGGACCGAACTGCTGGCCTGCTGCGATCCGGCTCATCGAGGGTGGCAAGCTCCCGCTCGACGACATCTGCACCCACCAGCTGCCGCTCGCGGAGTTTGCGCGCGGACTCGACCTCGTCGCGTCGGGCAAGGAGTCGATCAAGGTTTCACTCATTCCCTGATCGGCTCAGGCCGACGGAATCGATCCGCTCGCGACCGGCCGAACCATGCTCGCCCTCCGCCACCCGGACACCACATCAGATCGGAAAGACATCGTCATGAACGTTAAGACCACCCGGGCCGCCATTGTCCTCGCCCTTGCCCTCACCATGCCGCTCGCGGCGTGCAGCTCGGGTAAGAATGCCAACACCACTACCGGCGGCATCGATGGCGCGAAGATCGCTTTCCTCATGCCGGACCAGGCATCGACCCGATATGAGCAGCACGATGCGCCGGGCTTCAAGGATGCGCTCAGCAAGTTGTGCCCGAGCTGTACGGCGCTCTACAACAACGCCAACGCTGACGCGTCGAAGCAGCAGCAGCAGTTCGACGCCGCCATCTCGCAGGGTGTCAAGGCCATCGTGATCGATCCGGTCGACTCCACGGCCGCGGCCTCGATGGTGTCACGTGCTCAGGCCAGGGGAATCAAGGTCATCGCCTACGATCGGCCCATCCCGGACGCGAAGGTCGATTACTACGTGTCCTTCGATAACGAGGCCATCGGCAAGGCGATCGGCGAGTCGCTCGTCAAGCATATGAAGGACACCGGCGTCCCGACTGACAAGGGCATCCTGGAGGTCAACGGCTCACCGACGGACGCGGCAGCAGGTCTGATCAAGAAGGGCATCCACGAAGGCATCGCCAACGGCGGGTACGCGACGCTCGCCGAGTACGACACCCCGGACTGGGAGCCGACCGCCGCTCAGCAATGGGTCGCGGGCCAGGTCTCCCGGTTCGGGACGCAGATCGGCGGGATTGTCGCGGCCAACGATGGGACGGCCGGCGGTGCCATTGCCGCGTTGAAGGCCGCGAACGTCAAGCCGCTCCCGCCGGTCACTGGTAACGACGCGACCAACGCAGGGCTCCAGCTCGTGATCTCGGGTGACCAGTACAACACGATCTCCAAGCCGAGTGAGATAGTTGCTTCCGCGGCAGCTCGAGTCGTCGTCGATCTCGTCGAGGGCAAGCCGGTCACGGCTGTCGGTGGCGGCAACCTGACAACCGTCTTCGGGGCCCCGACCATGCTGTTCGTGCCGAAGGTCGTCACACGGGACAACCTGAAGGCCGACATTGTCGACGCCAAGATCAACACCGCAGCGGAGCTGTGCACCGGTGCCTATGCCACCGGATGCACGGCACTGGGAATCTCCTGAAACGGCCCTCGATCGAGAACGTGTTCCTATGACAGCCACGGCAACATCGTCCACGCCGGTGCTCAGCCTTCGCGGTATCGGCAAGACTTTCGGCGCGGTCTCCGCGCTGACCGACATCGACATGGAAGTCCACGCCGGCGAGGTGGTCGCTCTCGTCGGCGATAACGGGGCCGGTAAGTCCACGCTGGTCAAGGTCCTGTCCGGTGTCCATCAGCCCGACTCCGGTGAGCTCTTCTTCGGCGGGAAGCCCGTCAGAATTCCCTCGCCGAATGCGGCACTCGAACTCGGCATCGCTACCGTTTTCCAGGATCTCGCGCTCTGCGAGAACCTCGACGTCGTCGCCAACCTGTTCCTCGGTCGCGAGCTGGGTATGGCGCGGCTCAGCGAGGTCGAGATGGAGACCCGATCCTGGGAACTCCTCGGGGAGCTATCGGCTCGGATCCCGAGCGTTCGCGTCCCCATCGCGTCGCTGTCGGGTGGTCAGCGCCAAACCGTCGCTATCGCCCGGTCGCTGCTGGTCAACCCCCGGCTCATCATGCTCGACGAACCGACTGCCGCCCTGGGAGTGGCGCAAACCGCGGAAGTCCTCAACCTGATCGAACGGGTGCGCGCCAAGGGGCTCGGCGTCATCATGATCAGTCACAACATGGAGGACGTCCGGGCGGTCGCGGACAAGATCGTGGTGCTCCGGCTCGGCCGCAACAACGGAACCTTCGGTCCGGATGTGAGCAACCACGAACTGGTCGCGGCAATCACGGGCGCCACGGACAACGTCGTCGCTCGTCGATCGGCCCGGCGAGCGGTCGAGGCCAACGCGGCTGTTCCGAACACCGCAGAGGAGCTGTCATGAGTCAGACGGAAACGTCCACGAAGTCGGAGGCGGCCGAGCGCACTGCACTCGACCGCCAGGACAGCCGAGTAACCGTCGGTGTGGGCGGCGTCGGCGGGATGATCACCGGATTCGGTCGCCGCGTGCGCTCCGGTGATCTGGGACCGCTCCCTGTCCTCGTCGGTCTGGTCGGCATCGCCGTGGTTTTCCAGACCCTGAACCCGGTCTTCCTCACCTCGACGAACCTGGTCAACCTGCTGTACGACAGTGCCGCCGTCGGAATGATCTCCCTGGGCATCGTGATGGTCCTGATTCTCGGAGAGATCGACCTGTCGGTGGGTTCCTTGAGTGGTCTCTCGGCGGCGTTCCTCGGGGTCCTGTGGGTGAACCAGGGCTGGCCCATGCCGGTGGCCGTCCTGGCGGCTCTGCTCAGCGGTGCGCTCATCGGGCTGCTCTATTCACTGGTCTATACCCGATTCGGTATGCCGAGCTTCGTTGTGACGCTGGCCGGTCTGCTCGCCTTCCTCGGGCTTCAGCTTCAGCTGCTCGGCAGCCACGGGTCGATCAACCTCCCGTACGGTTCGCCGTTGGTGACCTTCGGCCAGCAGCAGTTCCTCCCACCCGTTGTGGCTTATGTGATGTGCGTCGTCGCTGCGGTCGGCGTGCTCGTCGCGGATCTGGCCAACATCCGAGAACGGGCACGGGCCAATCTATCCCGGCCGTCCGTGCGAGCCCGGCTGATCAAGAGCGGTGCGCTCCTGGTCGTGCTCCTCGCCGCCACCTGGTATCTCAACCAGGACAACGGAGTGCCGTGGATGTTCATGGTCTTCGTCATCGCGGTCGTGGCGGCGAACTATGCCCTGACCCGGACCCGCTGGGGCAGGCACATGTTCGCGGTCGGCGGCAGCGTCGAGGCCGCGCGCCGGGCCGGTATCAACGTCAACCGGGTCTATACGTCTGCGTTCGTCCTCACCGGCACCCTCGCGGCGCTCGGCGGTATTTTCATGGCCGCCCGGCTGGCCTCGGCCAGCCAGAGCGCTGGAACCGGCGACGTCAATCTCAATGCCATCGCCGCAGCCGTCATCGGTGGTACCAGCCTGTTCGGTGGTCGAGGATCAGCGTATTCAGCCCTGCTGGGGATCCTCGTGATCCAGTCCATCTCGAATGGATTGACCTTGCTGAACTTGTCGTCGGCCCCGCGGTTCATGATCACCGGTGGTGTCCTTGCGCTGGCGGTGCTCATCGATTCATTGGCGCGCCGATCCCGCGTCTCGCACGGACAAGCCTGATCCGCGCGAGCATCCAACATCCTCCGGACAGGTAAGTAGGGCCAATTCCGGCCCTACTTGCCTGTCGCGTCCGGCATGTGCGGAGTCACTCGGCGAAGGGGGACTCCTGGATGGCGGACAGCGTGTGCACGAGCGGCTTCGTCGCTCCGTACAGCCCGTCGTAGACGCCGAACAGATCGTCGTAAAGCGCCCGGGTGCGTGGGTTCGGTTCGATGAGCTGACCGACGGTCGCCCAGTCGGTCTCCGGTGGAACCAGGCCGGTTCCGATCGCCGCGAGCAGCGCGTCGCCGTAGCTCGCGCCCACGGTTTGGCTCGGTACCACCTGGGGCCGGCCGACGACATCGCTCACGATCTGAGTCCACAAGCCACCCTGCGTTCCGCCGCCGACGGCCACGAGCCGGTCGATCGGGGTCTGCTCGCTGTCGAGAAACTCGATGATCTGCCGGATGCCGTAGGCGATGCCCTCGTATACAGCACGGAAGAGGTGGCCCCGCCCGTGCCGAAGACTGAGTCCGGCGACGACGCCACGCGCTCTCGGGTCGAAGATCGGCGTTCGCTCACCAGCGAAGTACGGCAGCAGTACCAGGCCGTCGGATCCAGGCGGCACAGCCGCCGCCTCGGCGATGAGCTGTTCGAACGGCACATCCCCGGTCAACTGCTGAACCCATGACGTGAGCGACCCCGACGTCGACATTCCCGCGGCGAGCGTGAACTGCCCCGGCTCGATGCCAGCGGTTGTCCACAGCAGCGGGTGGGTTTGCAGCGAGGGAAGAACCTGGACGAAGAACATTGTCGAGCCGTACATCAGCATCAGGTCCCCGGGTCGCCGTACCCCGGCGCTGAATGCCTCACTCCACGCGTCGACGGTACCCGCGCAGACGGGCGTCCCAGCGGGCAGACCCGTCTCCTGCGCGGCCGCTGACGTTATCGCACCCACAACCTCATGTGGCCAAACGACCTGCGGCATCTCGAGATGCCCGGCGATATCGCCGATCCAGTCCTGCGCCCAATCCTGCCCGCGCAGGTCGTACAACGGGTCACTCTGGCTCGCCGTATGGTGGTCGAGCACGTAGGCCCCGGTCAGTTTCGCGACGGCATACGAGCTGGAGTTGTACCACCGGGTGGCCAGTCGCCACACGTCCGGCTCGTTCCGCGCCACCCACAGCATTTTCGGTCCCACAGCTTGCGTCGACAGAGCCTTACCGCAACGCTCCAGCACATGGTCGGCACCGAGTCGGTCCGTGAGTTCGGTTATCTCCGCCGTAGCCCGCATGTCGATTCCGTAGAGAATCGCCGGCCGGACCGGGCGCAAATCCTGGTCACACAGCAGCAGGCACGGACCGACGCCACTGACGCACATGCCGGCTAGCCGACGTCCTGCGATATGGGGAGCGAGTTCCCGGCATACCTCGACCAGATCACCCCACCAGATGGTCTCGGCATCCACCTCTGCCCAACCAGGCCGAGGAAGGCTCATGCCGTGCTTTCGGACCGCCGTCGCGAGGATCCTGCCGTCGCTGGTTGTCAGCACCCCCTTGGTGCTACCCGTACCCATGTCGACGCCAAGCAGCAGATCCGTCAACCCAGTCACCAGCACTTTCACATCAGCCCCGCGCGTTCGCATCAGCCTAAACCGAAAATTATGTGCTGGTGGGGCCACATCACAGTTCGCTGCCGAAACCGGCACGGTGCGAACGACCTTCGGCCGGAGTGTGTGCCTGCGCACAGTGTTGCCGATCGGGCCGTTCGCCCCTCGAACCCTGTGTTCGATCGGCCTGATCGCTCAGGCTGCGGTTGCGATGTCGACCTGACGCCGCGTTCGGGTCGGCCAGCGCGGGTGTTCGGAATCGATGACGTAGGTGTGGGTGTGCTGATAGAAGCGGTCGTCCACACGTACGGCGTCGGTCAGGCGGGAGGGGTCGATGGTGCCGGCCTCATGCAGGTGAGTCAACTGCTCGGGGTCGTGCCGCGGCCACATTCGCAGTGCTACCGCGAGTCCCGCGCTCGCGAGTACTGCCAGCGTCGTCCAGGTGGCGGTGAAACCGGAGGCGGTGGTCAGCCAGCCTGTGATCGGATAGGTGATCAACCAGGCCAGGTGCGACAGCGAGAACTGGGCCGCGAAGAGGGCGGGTCGATCGGCGGGTCGCGAGGAGCGCCGCAGCACCTGTCCGGTCGGGGTCAGGATGGCTGCGGTGCCCGCGCCGATGAGGGCCCACACGGCGATCGCGGCACTCCACCGCCAGCCATCCGCCGCGTCGGCGAGTGACAGGGCGACCGCCGCGCCGAGACCGGTGAGCAGCGTCGCCGCGCCGACGAACATGACCGGTCGCGCGCCGACGCGATCGAGCACCCGGGGGAGAGCCAGGGCGACGAGCATGGTGCCGAATCCGTTGGCGGCCAGCAGCATTGCCACACCGGACTGGGTGCCGCCGAGGGTGTCGCGGACGTAGTTGACGGTATTGACCATGATCACCGATCCGGCGGCCGCGACCACCAGGTTCAGGCCGAGCAGGCCGCGCAGCCGCGGGGTCGCGGCGAAGATCCGCATACCCACCATGATCCGGTCCCGGAACGAATCCTCGACGGTGCCGGTGGCATTCGGCAGGCGGGTGGTGGCCACCAGGACTGCCGAGACGGCGAATCCGAGGGCGGTGCCGACGAACAGCCAGTGGAAGCTCATGACCGTCAATGCTGCGGCGGCGAGCATTGGGCTGAGCAGGGTTTCCATGGTGGCGGCCAGTTGCGCGGCCGACAGCGCTCGAGTGTATTCGCGTTCATCGGGCAGGATATCGGGGATGACTGCCTGATAGGTGGGAGTGTATGCGGCGGAGGCGGTTTGGAGGATGGCTATCAGCACGTAGATCTGCCAGATCTGGCCGATGAACGGCAGTGCCAGGACGATGCCGGCACGCGTGAGGTGCAGCGCCGTCAGGAGGATGTGGCGGGGAAAGCGGTCGGAGTAGGCGGCCACGATCGGTGCGACCGTGACGTAGACGAGCATCTTGATGGTCAGCGCGGTGCCGAGCACGGCGGCGGCATCGGTACCGGCGAGCTCGTAGGCGAGCAATCCCAGTGCGACGGTGGTCAATCCGGTGCCGAACAGGCCGGTCACCTGTGCGGTGAATAGTCGCAGATAGTCGCGGCTGCGGAACAGTGAGCTGAGCATGGGTGCGGAACGCATCGGAATCACTTCCTGGGGAACGGGTCAGGGTGGGTCGCGGGCGCTGGTACAGCAGCAATCGCACATCGTGTGCTCCTCATCCAGGTTGTTGAGCAGGCGGAAAACGCACCCGCTCAACGGGTTTCGATGCTCAGGCGGTGGGAAGGGTGAAGGCGGCGGTACGGACCACATCGCCGTGCTTGAAATCCAGAAACAGCCGGTAGGTCCCGGGACCGGGCACGGCGGTGTGGAAGGTGATGTCCGGACCCGGGGCGGTGATTCCGTCGCCGGGTTCGCCATTGGGGTGAACGTGGACGTAGGCGAGGTCGCCTGCCCGCAGGATCACCAAATGCCCATAGGCGGCCAGGTACGGCTGTAGGTCGGTGACCGCCTCGCCGTTCTTGCGCACCGTCAGCGTGAGCAGCCGGCCGTCGCCGGGCACGAGATCGCCGCCGAGGGTCACCTCGTAGTCGTCCACGATGGCCGTGCGCGCGGCTGCCGGAACGGGACGCGGCTCGTAGCCGCCGGCCAGGGCGAGGTCCGCGCCGAGGGTGATGGTCTTGCCGAGCGCGCGCGGGGCGATATCGGTGAACACTCGGTATGCACCCGCCTCCGGCAGATTCAGCTTCACCGTCCAGACGCCGTCGGCGGTGAGCGCGGGGTGCACGTGCCAGAACCCGGTGAGCTCACGCTGGACGACGATCAGGTGCAGTTCGCGGTCATGGATGGGGGCGTAGTCGGTGACCGGTGCGCCATCGGGTCCGAGGATGCGGAACCGGAACTCGATATCGCCCGGGGCGACGATCGGCTCCGCCAGTGCGAGGGTGTAACCGTCCTGGGTGATTTGCAGGCCACCCGGCAGTCCGCCGCCGTGCGCGGCGTGATCATCGTGTCCGGTGTGGTCGCCGTGTCCGGTGTGACCCGTGTGATCCGCATGCTGGGTGTGGGCGGCGTGATCTCCGTGTGCGCCATGTTGATTGGTGTGAGTGTGCGTGGTCATCGCTCCGGCCTTTCCGATCTTGCTTTGTTCGACATCATGAACTTAATACCCCCCAGGGGTATATGCAAGGTGTGCTTCTGTGACACGCCTCATGCAGGAAGGTCAGGATCGACAGTTGTTCGTGGACGACGTCAGGAACGTTGCGGCGGTGTTCGTAGATCACGCGTTGGATACCGAGGTACTGCTGGGCGCAGCGCAGCATGACCGTCCCGTCGCCCGGTGCGGGTGGTGACGGCGTCACCAGATGGCTGGTAGCTCGGTGTCTCGTAACGTACTGATAAGTTCTGAAAGGTCTGTTGCGGCCCGACATTTGGGTTGACTCAGCCTATTCGGCAAGCGAATCATGAAGCGCCGCAACTGGGTTCGAATCCCGTCATGTGCTCCACGAAAGCCCAGTTCAGACCGCTCAGCGGTTGGCGTGAGCTGTCGTCAGGGTGTCCAGCCGCCTTCCGGAATCGTCATTGTGAACGCGCCACAGCTGAAGCTCAGGCCGAACGCTACGACGATGCCTTGCCCTGGTCGCCGATATGTCGGCTCCGCCACCATCAGTGGGACCGAGCAGCCGAGGGTGTTGCCGTAGTCGCGCAGCACTCGGTAGGAGGAGGCGGCGATTTCGCTGTCGCGGTCGACACCGAATTGTGTGCACAGTGCGTCCAGGATGCGGACGCTGCCGGTGTGCATGAGGAGCGCCGACGCCTCGGCGGGGTCGGTCACCGCGCATGAGTCGTGTTCCAGCAACATTCGGACGGTTTCCTTGGCGTAATGCGAACCGCGCGGTGTGACATCAGCGCTGAGCGTGTACAGCCGTCGTCCATAGACCACCGGAATATCGGATCCGCCGTCCGGGACGGTGCCGAGTTCGGCATCTTCGGGACGCTCGTTCGTCAGGTTGGCCACTGGTCCGAATGAAGGCCCATCGCCGTCCGCGGCGAGCACCATCGCTACGGCCGCATCGGCGAAGAGAAAACCGTGTAATGCATCGACGGTACTTTGGCGTTCCGTCGCGCCCACTTCGGAAAAGTGCGAGTAGAAGTCCGGAAGTACGGGCGATAGTGGGGTGATCGCCTCGGTGAAACATACGAGAACACGCTTTTCTGGATTGCAGCTCAGGTACCACCGCGCGGTCTCGACGACTTTCGCCATCGCCGAGCAACCCATATATTCGATGCTCAGATTGGCGACAGTTCGGTCTATTTCAGGCATTCTCGCTATTACGTCGCATACCAGGCTCGGCAGGAGTCGACCCGGCGCGCTGGACACGCCGAGGACCAGCCCGATCGAATCCGGTGCCACATCGGCCTTGGCGAGACATTTGCGGGCCGCCGCGACAGCCAAATCGGCGGTGGCGATGTCCAGTTCCGGTTCGGCATTCGCAAAAAGCACGTCGGCATAGTTGGCCAGTACCGAGTGTCTCTTGTGTACACCGACATCGCTCAACATCGCCACGAGTTTGTCGGACAAATGTTTCCGGCCGGCATGGAGCAACTCTTCGGTCGTGTACTCCGGACGAGGCAGTTCGGCGGCAACAGCGATCAGGGTGGGATCGACTGTGTTGATTACGCTCAATGCCCGCGCTCCTCTTTCCTCATCGTGGCAACGGGCACGTGCATCCGGACCATCACGGAATTGCAGCGAAACCCGAGCTATCAGCATGACCGCAGGCATCCGGATTGGCAAGACGAAACGGGTGATAGCGACTTCGTATTGCAAATTGCGCATTTCCGGAGTGGGAATTGGTTCTCATGCATGGGCAGTCGAGTGGCGCGCATGTACAAGACGTGTCATCATGCGTGAACAGCGGTGTGCACGCCGAATCTCAGGTCTGCGACCAGAGTGACCCGAGCATTGATTAGGTTTTCGAAGAAGGTCGAACGTGGAACGCCTCTGTCGGCGCGAGCAAACTACTCGTAGCATGCGCTTATCTTTGTTGGTGAGTGACGAAATGGTCCAGCCGCGGTGTGCAGCTATTTCGCACGGGTTCGGCGACGAGGTGTCTGAACCGTCGCCGTGGAACGCGGAATTGCGTGGCAGCGCACCCGCTTCGCCCAGGATCGGGCAGGGTCCGACGGATCTTGGTATACGGAGGGGTCATGCCTGATCACGGGATCGGGAGCTGGCCCCGGCGCCGTGCCCGGATTTGTCCTGGCGCGGTGGCCTTCCGGCAGGGCAGTCGTACCTTGACCTACGCCGAGCTGGCCGACCGGGTCGATCGGCTGGCGCGAGTCTTGGCCTACCGGGGCGTACGTCCCGGCGATCGCATCGCTTACCTGGGACTCAATGACATCGCGGTGTTCGAGGTGTTCTTCGCAGTGTGTCGGCTCGGTGCGATCTTCGTTCCCCTGAACACCCGGCTGGCTCCTCCGGAGATCGGCGCTTTGCTCGATGACGCAAAGCCTTTCGCCCTTTTCCATGGTCCGGAACAGCACGAGCTGATCGAGCAGATAGCCGCGCAGGATCATGGTGTCGGCCTCATCGTATCGATCGATGACTGGATCCCGGACGACTCGTCACCGGCCGACGTCGGATACGACGTGCCGACCATCACTACCGATATCGGCCTCGACGACGACGCGGTCATCCTCTACACCAGCGGCACCACCGGCAGGCCCAAAGGGGCTGTGCTCAGCCACGGCAACCTGACCTTCAACACGATGAACCAGCTGGCCCACGTCGATGTCCTCAGCACCGATACCGCGCTGTGCATGTCGCCGCTGTTCCACGCGACCGGGCTCGGTCTGGTGACCCTGCCTACCCTGTTCAAGGGGGGATCGGTTGTGGTGCTGTCGAAATTCGACCCGGCCACGATCTTGGCGACATTCGCCGACGCGGGCGTCACGTCTTTCGCAGCAGTGCCGACCATGCTTCAGATGCTGTACGACCACCCGGATTTCGAGCACACCGACCTGAGTTCGCTGCGCTATGTCATCTACGGTGGTTCCGCGGTTGCCGAACGGGTCGCGGTGGGCTGGCAGCGACGTGGCGTGGACATCCTCCATGGTTACGGCATGACCGAGGCTGCACCGGGGGTATGTCTGGCGATCCCCGATGGCGCCGTCGAACGGCCGGTATCCGCGGGACCGCCGCATTTCTTCACCGATATCACGATCCGGAGCACATCGACTGACATGCCGCCGGGCACGGAAGGGGAATTGCTCGTTCGCGGCTTGAATGTGTCACGCGGCTACTGGAACCAGTCGGAAGATACGCCGATGAAACGCGACGGCGATTGGTTTCGTTCCGGGGATGTCGTGTGGATGGCGCAGGACGGTTGGATCTACATAGTCGATCGCATCAAAGACATGATTATTTCCGGCGGGGAGAACATCTATCCCTCCGAGGTCGAGGCGCGTATCAACGCTGTTCCCGGCGTCTCGGAGTGTGCGGTGATCGGGGTACCGGACGAGCGTTGGGGTGAGGTCGGGTTGGCGTACGTGGTGGCCGCTGAACCCGGCGCCGTCATGGAGCAGCAAATACGTGATGCGCTGCGCGGCGCACTCGCAGCGTACAAGATTCCCCAATACATACTGTTTGTCGACCAGCTGGCCAAGAATGCCACTGGAAAGGTTGTGAAGCAGAAGCTCCGGGAAATGGCGCCGCCGAGCTAGGGCTCGGTTCGCATAAAAACTCTTCTTGTCTGTCGATCTATTCTGTTCCTGGAGATTCTCAATGAGTACTCGAGTTGTCGACCCATCGATGAAAGTCACGGCCATCCGGATACCGGGCCGATTGACCCCTGAACTTTTGGAAAGGGCAGCCCGACCAGTCGAGGTGGATATCGCATCGACGGCGTTGGACAGCGTCGAGGCGTGCCGCGAGTTCGTCTCACATCTTATCCAGGACGGCACTGCCGTTTATGGCAGCACTACCGGTTTCGGCCCATTGGTGGAATTCGCGGGACGTGACGAAGCCGTCGACCAGTGCGACAACATCCTGTATCACCTCACGGCGGGGCAAGGTGAGGATTTGCCGCCGCGGGTAGTTCGTGCCGCTGTGCTGGCGCGGTTATGGTCGCTCACACGCGCACATTCCGGAGTGTCGGTCCATGTGGTGACGGCCTTGGCAGCGATGCTGCGCACCGATTTCGCCCCTGCCGTCCCCAGGATCGGGTCGCTCGGCGCGAGCGGCGATCTGGTCCCGCTGGCATATGTAGCGGGCGCATTGCGCGGGCAAGGATTCGCCTATGTTTCCGGCAGGCGAATGCCCGCGGCTGAGGCGTTGGCGGTGGCGGGGCTGACGCCGTTGGCATTGGACGGCCGCGACGGACTCGCGCTGGTCAACGGGACATCCGTAACGGCCGCGGCCGCAGGTCTCGCGGTGGAATCAATCCGCAGGTCGCATGGCGTCGCGATCACTCTCACCGGGGTGTTGGTCGACATCCTCGGTAGCGATATCGGATTCTTGTCCGCGGACCTGCTCGAAGCGTTCGGACACCCGCACGCCGCATCGGTCGCCGCTCGACTGCGCGAGCTGCTGGCAGGAACGAAGCCGACCGGCACTCGCTCGCTTCAAGAGCCGTACAGCCTTCGATGCACGCCGCATCTTCTCGGTGCGGTCGAAAGTTCCCTGCACCACGTCGGTGGTGTGGTCGACGACGATCTGAACGGCGTCAGTGACAATCCGTTGTTCTTCCCTGAGCACGGCACGGTGGTGCATGGCGGGAATTTCTTCGGGCAGCCGGTGGCCTTTGCCGCCGATCTGCTGACAACCAGCACCGTGCAGATGGGCAATCTCGCCGAGCGACAACTCGATTTGCTGATCGATCCACACCGCAACGGTGGCCTGCCGCCGATGTTGGCCACCGAACCCGGCAAACAACACGGTGTGCAAGGCGTTCAGCTCGCGGCGACCGCGACCGTCGCATCGATGCGCCGGGCGGCCATGCCGGCATCCATCCAGAGTATTCCGACGAATGGTCATAACCAGGACGTCATTCCGTTCGGCACGCAGGCAGCGCTCAATGCTCTCGACGCGGCTACGTCGGTGCGTTGGCTGCACGGTTCGCTGGCCGTCGCGTTGCGCCAAGCCGTTCATGTCGGTGGCAGGCGCCCAACCGCACCCGCCTGCGCTGACATCATCGATCGGCTGGTCGCGGCCATCCCCCCGATCGACCCGGACCGGCCGCTGGACAGCGATGTGCGAGCAGCCGCCGCGCTGCTCGACGGTCTGGTCGCGCCCACCGAAACACGGGCAGACAGATGAATCGGATTCTGACGCACACGGTCGTCGTCGGAGCCGGGATCGCAGGCTCCTGGCTGGCATACCGACTGGCTCAGCACGGCGTCCCCGTGGTGGTTCTGTCGGCTGCGCATCACGACACGCCAACCGTATCCCTGCGCGCCGCAACCGTTTTCGATCGCCGACTGGTGGAGACCGCGGACCGCGACGAGCTGGCGCAGGTGTTCGTGGACGAAACGGCGACGCAGCATCCAGAACTCCAGCCGATGATGCGACGCTACCTGCATCGGGAATTCGCGGAACTGTCGAAACTGGTGCCCTTTCAGACGCTGGAGACGATGCTCATCCCGCACCATCCGGTCCCCTTCCCGCGCCTGGGGGCCGGCGGCGAGGTGATTGCGATGCTGCATCAACAGATCCGCGCACTCGGCGGGCAGATCATTACCGGCCGGGTCACTGATCTCCTTGTCGAAGACGGGGTCTGCCGCGGAGTCTCCTGCGTGCACGCCGGGGAACAGCTGGTCATTCAGTCCAGCGCGGTGGTGCTCGCCAGCGGCGGGTATTCCGGGCTCATGCCGCACTCGCATACTCCGAATTCGGGCAGCATGTTGGGGCTGTTCGCGTCGGTCGGCGGCGAGCTCACGAATCTGGAGTTTTCGCAGCGCCATGCGCTGGGAGATCTTACGGCCGGACGAGTTCTGTATCCGCCTGATCTGGCGGGGGCGCAGTTCTACCGTGCGGGCCAACGAGCCGTGTGGCTGGAGCGGGCGTACGCCACCATGAACGAGGAACGCCGCGATCTCGAGATCTTCCAACAGTATTGGCGATCGAACGGACAGGTTTCCCATACGCTCGAGCGTGGCGATGAAAACTATGCCCTCGGTCCGATCTATGGGCTCTCCATGGGCGGCATTGCACACAACGGCAGCATCACCGCTGTGGCCGGCGTTTATGCCACCGGCGAGGCAAGACACGACATCGTGGCCGATGCCATCATCGGCCGCCCTTGGGCGATATATATTTGCACATCCGGAATGTTGGCGGAGACGTTGAAAACCCTGCCGGAGCAGGCGAAGTCGGAAACGTTGTCGGCGCCGCTGAGAAACCCGGATGTGCAGGCGGGGTTGTGCGTCGCTATTCGGCGACGGCTGCACGCTTTCGAGGACCATCGATTCTCCGAGTCGGCCGTGCATTCGTTTGTGGAGTGGTGCCGTCGAACCCGGAGGGAGTTGCCCGACGCGCAGAACAGCGATAGTGCGCTGCTGATTCTCGCGGAGTCCTATGCGCGGAGCGCGCTGCTGCGGCGGGAGAGTCGGGGTTACTTCTATCGCGCGGATTTCCCCACCACTGATCCGTCGTTGTCGCAACTTCGAACATTTGTCCGGTATGACCGGGCGGACGACACCGTCCACGCAGAGCTGCGTCCACATCGATCCGCCGACGAGGGGCCGTAGACACGGGCGCCGATCACGGGGATGTTGCGGCTAGCCGACCGATGTTGGTGCGTCGGTACGGCTACCTGGCATTACCGGCGCCAGAAGAAGTGATGCACCACTCCGCTCGGGCTCGGGATCTGCTCCAGATGGAAACGGTCGACGAGTTCGTCGGGGCTCGCCCATAATCTTTCGCCGCGACCGAGTTCGACTGGTGCGACGGCGATATGCAGGTTGTCGATGAGATCGGCGTCGAGGAATTCCCGAACGGTGGCGACACCGCCGCCGATTCGCACATCCTTGCCCGCGGCGGCATCGAATGCTCGCGCGAGTGCTTCCTTCGGAGATGCATCGAGGAAGTGGAATGTGGTGTCCCCCAGGGTGATCGAGGGGCGCACATGATGAGTGAGAACGAAAACCGGTGTGTGGAACGGAGGTTCGTCGCCCCACCAGCCTTGCCAGTCGTAGTTCTCCCATGGTCCCCGCTGCGGACCGAATTTATTGCGCCCCATGATCTCGGCGCCGATGTTGTTGGTGAAGTCGCGAGTGCAGTAGTCGTCGAGGCCGTAGGTTCCGCCCGGGTCGGTGCGGTTGGGCCAGTGAGCCGTGGCGCCCGCCCAGGAAATCAGCGTCGTCGGATCGGCGTGGCCGAATGGGCGCTCGCGGCTTTGCCCTTCGCCTGAGCCGTAGCCATCGCTGGAGACGGTGAAGTTCTGAACTCGAACCAACTGTGTCATCGGAACCTTTCTGGTTGCAATGTGCAATCAGTTTGCAATCTACCTAGAGTGATCCCGTTATGCAATCAGTTTGCGACGACTCAACGGTGATATCGAAGGCATCCATCCCGCCGATGTAACGGAGAAATTTCTTGCTGGGAATTGGCTGGCAATGTCGCGAGAGGTTGCCGAGAGTATCGAGCAACTGATTGTGGATGCCTTTGGGCGGCAGTAGCTTTCGTTTGCTGATCGTTACTCTACGAAAGGTCGAACCGATGATTCTGCTCTCCCTCTTGGCCGCGACCGGAAGTGCCGTCGCCGCATGGGCCACCGGAAGTGCCGCGATGGGCCTCGGAAATAGCGGCATTCTGCAGTGAGCAGAGAATCGGGCGGGACGGTATGGGCGCCGTCCCGCCCGATTCTTATGGCGGTGGAGCGTTCTTACTGGGCCGTAGAGCGGAAGCCGCGCAGGCGCAGGCTGTTGCTGACCACGAAGGCCGAGGAGAAGGCCATCGCGGCGCCCGCGAGCATCGGGTTCAGCAGTCCGGCCATGGCGAGCGGAATCGCCGCGACGTTGTAGGCGAAGGCCCAGAACAGGTTGCCCTTGATGGTGCCGAGGGTCCTGCGGGACAGGCGGATCGCATCAGCGGCCGCGCGCAGGTCACCGCGAACCAGGGTCAGATCGCTGGCCTCGATGGCGACATCGGTTCCGGTGCCCATCGCCAGGCCGAGGTCGGCTTGGGCCAGGGCCGCCGCATCGTTGACGCCGTCGCCGACCATCGCCACCACCTTGCCTTCGGCCTGCAGCCGCTTGACGGTGTCGACCTTATCGGCGGGCAGCACCTCCGCGATCACCTCGTCGATGCCGACCTGTGCCGCAATGGCTTTCGCGGCGGCGGTGTTATCGCCGGTGAGCATGATCGGGGTGAGACCGAGCGCCTTCAACTGCGAGATCGCTTCGGCAGAGGTCGGTTTCACCGCATCCGCGACCACGAGCACGCCGCGTGCCCTACCGTCCCAACCCACCGCGACGGCGGTCTTGCCATCGGTTTCGGCGGCGTGCATGGCCCGCTCGAGTTCGCTGTCGAGCTGCTGCGACCAGTCCGCGAGCAGCCTTGCGCGCCCGACGACCACCGCATGGCCGTCCACCACACCCTGCACGCCGAGGCCCTCGACATTCGCGAAGTCCTCGACCGGTCGCAGTGTGCCGACCTTATCGCGGGCACCCTTGGCAATCGCCTGGGCGATCGGGTGCTCCGACGAATCCTCCAGCGCTCCGGCCAGTGCCAGCACCTCGGCGCTGTCCTCACCTGTGGCGGCAATGACATCCAGCAGGGTCATCTTGCCGGTGGTGACGGTGCCGGTCTTGTCGAGCACCACGGTATCCACTCGACGGGTCGACTCCAGTACCTCCGGCCCCTTGATCAGAATGCCCAACTGCGCACCGCGACCGGTGCCGACCAGCAGCGCGGTCGGCGTGGCCAGCCCGAGGGCGCACGGGCAGGCGATGATCAGGACCGCGACCGCGGCGGTGAAGGCCGCGGCGACCGAACCGCCGGTGCCCAACCAGAATCCGAGTGACGCGACCGACAGCGCGATAACGATCGGTACGAAGAATCCGGAGATCCGGTCCGCCAACCGCTGTGCCTGCGCCTTACCGGTTTGCGCGTCCTCGACCAGTTTCGCCATCTGAGCCAGCTGGGTATCGGCGCCGATACGATTGGCGCGCACCACGATTCGCCCGCCGACATTGACCGTCGCCCCGACCACCGCATCCTCGGGACCGACCTCTACCGGCACCGATTCACCGGTGAGCATCGAGGCGTCGATCGCGGAGGAACCCTCGACGACCACACCATCGGTGGCGATCTTCTCGCCGGGCCGCACCATGAAGGTGTCACCAACGCGCAACTGCTCGACCGGAATTCGCTGCTCTAGCCCATCGCGCAGCACCGAAACTTCCTTCGCACCGAGCTCCAGCAGCGCCCGCAGCGCCGCCCCGGCCTGCCGCTTGGAGCGTGCCTCGAAGTAGCGTCCGGCAAGCAGGAAGGTGGTGACGCCCGCCGCGGCCTCCAGGTAGATGCTGCCGCTGCCGTCCATCCGCGCAATGGTCAACTCGAACGGATGCTTCATACCGGGCATTCCGGCCGTGCCCCAGAACAGTGCGTACAGCGACCAGCCGAATGCCGCCAGCGTGCCCATCGACACCAGGGTGTCCATGGTGGCGGTGCCGTGTCGCAGGTTGGTCCACGCGGCCCGGTGGAAGGGCAGCGCGCCCCACACCACGACCGGCGCGGCCAGCGTCAGCGAAAGCCACTGCCAGCTGTCGAACTGCAGCGTGGGCACCATGGCCAGCGCGATGACCGGAACCGTCAGTACCAGCGAAACCAGCAGTCGGGTCCGCAGCGCCGCCGTCGGATCATCGTCAGTGGTGGCTTCCGCGGGTTCTTCGATTGTTGGCAGCGCGGCGGTGTAACCGGCCTGCTCGACGGTGGCGATCAATTGCTCCGGTGAGATATCACCGCTGAAGTCGACCCGCGCCTTCTCCGTCGCATAGTTGACCGTCGCGGTGACGCCGTCGAGTCTGTTCAGCTTCTTCTCGATGCGATTCGCGCAGGACGCGCAGGTCATGCCACCGATCACCAATTCGACCTGTCCGGCGGATAGTTGTGTCGCGGTGGTCATTCGTAGCTCCGTTCTGTGCGACTCGGGGTAGTGATCAGTGGCCGTGTCCAGCCGGTTTCGCGGCCGGGATCGGCGCGGAAGCGACCGAGAGGGTGAATTCGGCGGTGCGAACCACGCCTTCGTGCTGGAAATCGAGGAAGAGCCGGTAGTCGCCCGCGCTCGGCGCGTCGACGTAGAAGGTGATGCCGGGTCCGGCCGGGGTCACGCCGTCGCCGAGGCTACCCTCCGGATGCACGTGCAGATACGCGAGGTCCGCGGCGCGCAATGCCACGAGGTGACCGTAGGCACCGAGGTAGGGCTGCAGATCGGTGACCGGTGTGCCATCGCGGCTGACCGAGAGCACGACCTTCGACGCCTGGCCCGGCGTGACCGTGCCGTTCAGCGCGACGGTGTACGCGCCGACCTGCGCGGTAGCCGACGGTGCTGGCAGCGCCTGCGCGTCGTAGTTACCCGCGACCCGGAGATCGGCGCCGAGCGTCAGATTCTTGCCGCCATCGGGGATGAAATCGGCGAAGACTCGGTAGTCACCGGCGCGAGTGAGATCCAGTGGGACGCTCCAGGTTCCGGCCTGGTCGAGTACCGGATGCACGTGCTGGAAGGCCGCCATATCGCGGCGGACCACGATGAGGTGCAGATCCTTTTCGTGGTTGCGGACGTAGCTGGTGACGGGTGCGCCGTCGCGATTGAGGATGCGAAATCGCAGCGCAACATTGGCCGCCGCGGTGGTCTGCGGGGTGTCCAAGCGCAGGGTGTAGCCGTTTTCGCTGGCCATGAGTCCCGTGGGTAGTTCGTCGGCGCCGGACTCGGCCATTGCCGCATGCCCCTCGGCGGGTTCCGGCCCGAGGGCGGCGCCGACGGCCAGTGCGATCCCGAAGACCGCCGCGAGACCGAGGGTGAACCCGGCGAACTTGCTTGCAGCGTTCATCAGGATGCTCCGTTCGGATTGTTCGGCGGCCCGTCCCGTCGAACTCGGGTCTACGATACCCCCCTAGGGTACTTTGTCAAGAAGGTACCGGGTGAGGGTATGGAGGCCGGATACGGCGAGAGCCCGGCTCGGTGTTGGACCGGGCCGGGCTCTGTGCTGTTCGGTGCTCAGGCTTCGGGTCGGTAAGTGACCAATGCCACCCCGGGCGCCGAGGCAACCTGCACTTCCGCCGAAACCTTGATGTGCGGGAATTCGCCCTCGATCGACATCATCGACTGCCTGCACCGACTGTCCGTCTCGTTCGAGCAGTGCGTACCCGCCGACCAGAGCGACTTTGCTGGCCCTGCGTCATTTCGCGGTCATCGTGCGATCGCGCAGCGCCTGCTCGGGACGGACTGACGCCGGTGCCCGTCAGGCGGAATGGAGATGGCGGGCGGTGGGGGAGGTTTCGGTGGTCGCCGGGTCCGGGTAGGTGCCGAGCAGACGGTCGGCGGTGCCGGAGGTGGTCACGGTGAACCAGTAGTGCTCGTTCTTGTAGTGGTGGTGGCGGTGGTTGCGCCAAACTGCCCGGTAGAGCGAGCCTTTCGGCTTGTAGTCGGTGTGGATCAGGTAATGGGTCCACTCGTAGCCGAGGCCGAGGGCGGTGATCGTCAGCAGGAAGGTCAGGCCGAGGCCCAGCCGGGGGAAGGCCAGGGTCGCGATCGTGATCAGGACGACGACCAGTACCGAAAGCGTCTTGGTCGGGATGAAGATCAGCGGGATATTCCGCGGATCCACATGGTGCTCGCGGTGTTTGCGGGCCAGTTCGCTATCGATCGGAATCGGGCCGAGCTGCCGCGGCCGCCAATGCAATACCGTGACGTGCACGATCCATTCGAAGACCGGGAAGACCGCGAGCATGACTGCGGGCACCAGCGCATCGGTCAATTGCCAGTCGCCCACAATGATTCGGGCGACCAGTGCCGCCAGCAGGGTGGTGCCGATCAGCCAGGGCGAGGGGTGCCGGATGAACTCGCGGAATGCGGCGCCGAGCGTGCGGCCGCGGCGTGCCGTCCGCCCGCCCTGACGCGCACGCTCGCGCGCTGTGGCCGAATCCTTGCTGGATGGTGGGGGTTTCGTCATGGTCTTTCCTTGGTGGAGCCAGTCGGTGCCGTCGATTGAGGTGGCGCACCGAGCGATATTCCGAACCGCCACGGTGATCCGGGATTGCCTGAGCCGGATCGCATATTCGCCGTCAGCGTTCGATGTTTTCAGCGCCCTCCAATACTTCGATCAGGGCTGTAGTCGCCGGTTCGAGCAGTGCCCGAGCGGTGCTTGCGGCCTGTTCCGGCGCACCAGCCTCGATGGCGGCGGCCAGGTTCCGATAGGCCTCGACATTGCCCACCTCGGCGGACATGATCGGGGCCAGCGCCGCGAGAGCGGGTTCGTAGGCGGCGCGCAACATGTTGAACATCAGCCGGAACACGATGGAGTCGGCGGCGTCGACGACGTGATCCCAGAACTCCATCGCATGCCGCTGCTGTGCGATCGGATCCTGTTCGGCGGCAAGCGCTTCGACGGTGCGATCCAAGGCGGCGCGCACGGTCGCGGACTCGGTTTCACCGAGCCGGATCGCCGCGAGTTCGGCCACCTTGGGTCCGTTGTGCAGCCGCGCCTCCAGAATGCTGCGTGCGACTTTCGGTTCCAGTTCTCCGGCTTGCACCAGCAGTCGGGGCAGCACCTCGAGCCCGGCTCCGCGCCGATAATCCAGCACGGTGGTCGCATCCCCCTGCCGCACCGCCACCAGTCCGGCCGCCGCGAGTCGTTGCAGTGCCTCCCGCACCGCTGGCCGGGAAACTCCCAACGCCTCCGCCAACTGCCGCTCACTCGGCAGGGTCGCCCCAGGTGCCAGCTCCCCACTGAGTACATCCGCCGCGATCTGCTCGAACACATCGCCCGATACCGACCGCTTGACCACAGGTTGCAACGCCATATCGCCACTCTGCGCTGAATAGGTCAGGAGGTCAAGTGGTCAGACCAGTGCATGCGGCAACAAACTCGGGCGCAGTGTGCGCACCGCTCCTCGAGCTCCGGCCGTGATCGCGATCATCAACATCCGGATGTCAGAGCACGGACGCCGGCAGAGACCCCTGGCGTCCACTGGTATTCCTCGTGACGAGACGTCCGCAGCGGCTGGGCCGCCTGCTGGTTCGACGCGACGAGCGTGAGTAGGCAGCCGGCGGTCCAGCGCGCGGTCGGATCAGGAGTAGATCGCTGCCATCTTTTCCAGGTACCACTGCCCTGGTGTGGTGCCCGAGCTCGGTTCCTGCGGGGCAGAGTCGAATCGGGGCAGCGGCTCGATGCGCGCGTCGTGGTTGGGGAGGTGGAAGAACGGTATGGATACCCGGCAGTTGGAACTGCCCTGCGGAGGGTTGCACACCCGGTGCAGCGTGGAGACCCATCGGCCGCCGGTCCAGAAGGCCATCATGTCACCGATGTTGATGACGAAGCTGTTCGGGACGAACGGCACGTCTCTCCAGTTGTCGCCGTGGCGTACCTGGAGGCCGCCGATATCGTCCTGGTAGAGAATGGTGAGGCTGCCCCAGTCTGTGTGTTCTCCTTTGCGTAGCTGACCGGGCAGCGGTGTGCCGGTCGGGGGGTAGTAGTAGTTCGCGACGATGGTGGAAATGTGCTGATCGATCTTGTCGGCGAAGAACATGGGATCCAGGCCGAGGGCCAGCGCGAACAGTTCCATCAGGTCTGCGGCCAATCGCTCCATGGCGTGGGTGTATTTCGACCAGGTCTCGCGAAAACCATCTGGAGTGCGCGGCCAGAGATTGGACCTGGTCCACGGCAGGGTGTCATCTGCGAACTGTGCCCGGAACTCGGGGCGGCGATCACCGAGAACGTTGCAGCTGAAGATCTCGCAGAGGTCAGAGGGAGTGTCGTGGCCGATGCTCTTGGCGGCGCTGCCCGCCTGATACCGCAGTCCCCCTGTCTCGGTGGTGGCCAAGACTCGGTCCTTCTCCAGGCGAGGAAGCTGGAAGAACTCCAGCGTGGTCGCGTACATGCGGTCGATGAGGTCCGGTACGACACCGTGTCCGACGATGACGAAGAACCCAGAGGACTCACACGCGGTGCCGATCGCCTGAGCTATCGCCGCGCGGCCGTCAGTGGTGTGCTTCGAGGACAAATCGATCACTGGGACGTAGCCGTCGACGACGGTGACCGGTGATGAGTTGCCGATGCTGGTTTGCACTGTTGCTCCTTGATAGGACAGATGGATTTGTGATTTCGGTGCATTCAGTTCGGTAGCGTCTTCGGCTCCCTTCCGGCGAAGTCGGTCGTCGACTAGGCCTTGCTCGAGCCGAGGGTCAGCCATCCGATCAGCGCGGCCGCGATCAGAAAACCGACGGCCACCGTCAGCGCCACCGAAAAGCCCGGCACCGTCGCCGAATCGGCCGCGATCGCCGGACCGTGGTGCCGAACCAGCGCGGCGGCGACCGCCTACCTGGTCTTTCTACGTGTTCCATGCCTGCCTCTCGAACGCTGGTCTAGTTCTAGAACGTTGGTCTAGCAATAGATCAACGGTACTAGAGTGGGGGCATGAGCTCGGCCGTGAATGAGATGCAGATCACACGAAATAGGGCGAAGGGAGGGCGAAGGGCCGACGCGGCCGCACGCAACGTCTGGCTCAAACCTGCACCCACACCACGGGACGAACCGACACTCAACCGGGCACGTATCGTCGACGAAGCCCTCGCGCTACTCGACAGCGAAGGCATCGAACGACTGACCATGCGACGGTTGGCCGAACGGCTGGGACACGGCTCGACGACTCTGTATTGGCACGTCGACACCAAGGATGATGTTCTCGACCTGTGCCTCGACGCCATCTACGGTGAGGTGCCCCTGCCCGAGCACACTGAGGGTTGGCGCGGCGAAATCACCTTCGTTCTCACCGGCTGGCGCACGGTGATGTTGCGGCACCGGTGGTCGACCGCCTTGGTGGGACGTCCCATGATCGGCCCCAATATTTTGGCGCGCATGGAGTTTCTGCAGGCGTCACTGCTTCGCGCCGGGCTCACCGACGCACACCTGGCTGCGGCGACCTGGGGGCTGTACAACCATGTGATCGGCTCGGCGGTATCGCGTGCCGGCTGGCATATGCCCGCCGAGGAGCGAGAACAGGCGCAGCAACACCTTTCCGCGCACAGCGACCGCTACCCGACTCTCGCCGCGCACGGCTACATGCTCGACGACGACTGGGACGGCACGTTCACCCGCAGCTTGAACTATCTGCTCGACGGCATCGAAGCGCAAATAGAGCGTGGCGCGGCTCGAGGAATTGGTCGAACCCCATAGAGGATCCTCTGGACGCGCGGCTCGCAGGCACAGGCGGGCCTCAGCATTGGTCAATCCCCATCACACAGAGTTTCACGCTACCGTGGCAGATCCGGTCGCCCGGTCCGGGCGGGCTGGGCCGGGGTTGGGCGCCGGTTCGACCAAGCCCAGACCTGTCGGACGCACCGGGCGCTGCCCCGGCGCCATGGTGACTGCCAAACGAAAACGGCCCGGCTCACCTGACCAGTGAGGTCAGAGAGCCGGGCCGTTATTGTGGCGGCGCTACGGCCGATTGAACTCGCCATCGTTCACGCCAGCGGTGAACGCATCCCACTCGCCAGGGGTGAAGACGAGCGCCGGACCGGTCGGGTTCTTGGAGTCGCGAACACCGACCATGCCCCCGTCAAGATGTGCAACCTCTACGCACTCCTTGCCTCCACCGCTGCGGCTGCTCTTGAACCACTTCGCGCCGGACAAATCGCTGGTCACTCGGCGTGCTCCTTCGCTATCTGCCGCAACATATTTCCACTCGCCACAGCGTCCAACGCGGCGTGCTGAATCGTCGCAGAAGTCCTACGGCCGGTTGAACTCGCCATCGCTTACGCCAGCGGCGAACGCTTGCCACTCGGATGGGGTGAAGACGAGCGCAGGGCCGGTCGGGTTCTTGGAGTCGCGGACGCCGACCATGCCCCCGTCGAGGAATGCGACCTCTACGCAATCCTGGCTTGATCCGCTGTGGCTGCTCTTGAACCACCGCGCCCCGGACAGGTCACTGTTCACGTCCAAACTCCTTCGCTAACTCCCGGAGAAGCCTCCGGCTTGCCTGGGTGTCGAGCGCGGCACGCTTGACCACCTCGTATGCGTCACTATAGTGCTGGACGGTTTTGGGTCGATCAATGTAGAGCGCGCCTGTGAAGCCTTCGATGTACACCACTGGGGGCTCGAGAGGCCGTCCCTTGCGGTCCGTTCCGAATTCCATGATGGTGAACGGTCCGATCTGGTTTCCCGTGGGGTACCCAGCTTCGAACGGCAAGATTCGCAGGCTGACGTTCGGGCGGGTACTTGCATCGGCCAGCGCTTTGAGCTGTTCCGCCATGATCTCTCTGGAACCGATCACTGTTCGCAGCACGGATTCGTGGATCACCACGTCCAGCTGGAGAGGTTCGACGGATCGGCTGACGAGCGACTGACGCTTAATCCGTAGCTGGACTCGTCTCTCGATCTCCGATGGAGGCTCACCGGGCAGCCCGACAGGGATCTGTGTCCGCGCATATCGTGGCGTCTGAAGAAGACCTGGCACCAACTCGGACTGGTATAGCGTCAGTCGCTTCGCCGAGTTCTCCAAGCCCATGTATACGTCGAACTTGTCGGGGATGACGTTTCCGTAGGCATGCCACCACTCGGGCGCGTTGGCTTGGCGCGCGAGTCCGATCAACCCCTCGACCTCGCCTGGCTCGGCCTGATAGATCCGGCAGAGTTCCTTGACGTCGACGTCGCGAACCTTGTCGACTTGCCCCTTCTCGATTCTTTGCAGCATGGCAAAACTCCACTGCATCAGATCTGCCGCTGCCTCGATCGTGAGGCCAACGGAAGTGCGCAGCTCCCGTAGGTGTCGGCCTAGTTGTCGGCGAGGGACTGTCGAGCCTGCCGATTCTGTCGATTCCGCCATGCGCCTATGCCTCCGACCTGGGGTTACATCTGTCTTGAATAATTCTGTCATTCACCATGAGTTGCCTGCTGGCGATTCGAAGTATTTGTCATGAATATTCGCTGTACGTATCGACCCGGCGTATCCCAGGTGCTGAGCTGTATGTGCGCCCGGAGAGACAACTCCTTTCCCATCATCGGGGTTTTGTTTCAGGGGCCGGGCGCACCTCAGCCACAGTCGACGTACCGGAGGTCGGCAGATGCCGAACAACGTTGAAATGACCGAACCCCAAGCCGCTGTGCTCGCTGTTCTCGCGCCGGGCGGCCTGCTCACGGTCGAGCAGATCGCGCGGGGCGGGCGGCTCACGCCGCACCAGACCCGCTGGGCGATATCGGTGCTGCGGTCACGGGGGCTTGTCGCTCCCGGCGGTTCACGGTCGAGCCGATACCAGATCAGTGGTCTGGGCCTGCGCGCTTTCGCGACATGTGGGCGGGTCGCGCGATGACGCGCCGTATCGCCTCCGTCTATCTGTCGCAGTGCGGGGCGTGGTCGACGACCGACCGCACACCGTATGGAGCGCTTGCGCAGGTGCGATGCCCTGACCAGGAGCATTGCGCCGGGCTCGCCCCGTATGTGGACGGCAGGATCGGACATCATGCGGGCACCGGTGCCGGGCGCTGTCGCTGGATCGGCGCACCGGTCCTCGACGATCGGCACCTGATTGCGCGCAAGCGGATGCGCGTCGCCGCCAATCATGTGATCACCCTTGACGATCGGGCGGTGATTTGTGCTCAGCCTTGATCAGTTGCGCGCCCTGTGGGATGAGGACCGCGACGCGAAACGTGCGCTTGCCCGGTCGGATGACGCGCCTATATGGGTCGATCGAGCGGATGGGATCGCGACACTCGGCGAGGACGGGTGGATAGACGACGTTCCGCGAAGCCGGCCCATGGCTCGAAGCGCTCTCGCGCATTGGCGTGGCGGCTGTCATGCCTGCGTGTCGGGGGCGACCGATGGTAGGTGATTGGGCGGATTTTGTGATCGGAGTGTGTATTGCCGGTGCTGTCGCGCTGCTGATCACGCTCGTTGCCGTGTTGCTCTGGCCTCGGCGGATTCCGAAGGGGTGCGGCGTCTATGAGATCCGCGCTCGGGTGCTCCGCGAACGGCGGCGTGGCGAACTGCTGGCCGCCGAGGCGCGCGGCCTGCGTGGACCTCGGACGGAACTGCTCGTCGGGCCACCGATGTCCGTGGAGCTGATGGCACGTTTCGCCAACGCCGTCCGCGAATGGGCCGAGGTGACCTGACCCACCGAAACACCTCGGGCAGCGCAGGTCAGCTGGGGTCGGAGCCCCGGATGGCGGCGAGCCAGATGGCGGTTGCGGCGGCTACCGAGGTGGCGGCGAGGAAGGCGGTGAACCCGCCTGCGGCTACGTAGACCCACATCAGGGCTACGAAGGGGGCGGCGACGGTGGATTGGGCGTCGAGCAGCAGGCGGCGGCGGACCCGAGCGGAGTCGGTGGCGAGGATCGGGGCGTCGGGATCAGGGCGGGAAGGGTTGTCGATCAGGCGGCCGGGAGGTTCGGAGGTGCGTGCCTTTCCGGATGGGTAGAAGTGCAGGGTGGCGGTATCGACGGATCGGGCGGTCACCTCGGCCTCGGCCGCTGTCATGGCGAGCAGCGCGGGCTCGAAAAACACCGGCAGCCAGCGAGTCCGATAGTTTTCGGTGATCTCGAGCCAGCCGCGGCTGACAAGTCGATGTTGCTGGCGCACCCGCTTGATCTCCACGGTGCGTGCGGCATCTCCGCGTTGCGCGCCGCTGCTATCGGTATCCGAACTCCCTGTGCCGCCGTTCATTCCGCTGCCAGATGTATCCCGGCGCGGGCCGATATCCGCCAAACCATTCGGCAGCAAGCCCAACGCCCTGGCGAGCTGAAAACCCGTATAGCCCAGAATTCCGAGCGCAACGGTCGCCAACGCGGCCACCTGGTCCAAGTCGCCGAACGGCGCCCAGGCCAGACAAACAACCAGGGCGCCGATCGTCACGCAGACCGGATAGGCCAGGGGGTGGCCCGGTCCGATTTTCACTTCAGGAAGCCGACTTTGGTGTAATCCTCCGATGCCAGACCGAAGGCGCCGTAATTGGCCAACTCGGCACGCGCCGCCACGGTGCCCGCGGACTGCACGATGGGCAGCGAGAAGCCCTCCTCGAAGATCATCTTGTCGCATTCGTTCGCCAGCTCGATCGCCTTCTGGGGGTCCAGTTCGGCGATTGTCCGCTCGATCAAGGCGTTCAGTTCGGGCGAGCCGATCTTGCCCTTATTGCTCAGCGTATTGGCCGGGTCGTAGGCGTAGATCTGGGGCAGCGCACCGAGCGGGAGAATGCCACCGCTCCAGGTGAATTGGACGATATCGAAGTTGCCCGGGTCGACCACATCGGTGAAAAGCCCATTGCCCGGGTAGGTTTGGATGATCAGTTTGACGCCGATCTTCGCCAGGTTCTGCT
This sequence comes from Nocardia sp. NPDC049707, assembly GCF_040674855.1. Lineage (NCBI taxonomy): Bacteria > Bacillati > Actinomycetota > Actinomycetes > Mycobacteriales > Nocardiaceae > Nocardia > Nocardia sp. NPDC049707. The sequence goes on from NZ_JBFANN010000005.1 coordinate 198,769, forward strand.
GTGCGATCTGCGCCATCTGCACCCAGCTCTCCTGCTGATACATCACATCGCGGATTTCCAGCTTGCGGCCGTCCTTCTCGCGGACATCACCGTTGAGCTTCCATCCGAGATCATCGAGTTCTTTGGCGGCCTGTTCGGGGTTGTAGGCCACCGCTGCCGCATTGTCCTGATAGCCCTTCTGACCAACCATGAAGATGTGGTTGTTGAGCGGCTTGGGGTCGACCACGACCCCCTGCTGCGCCGAGGTCGCGATGGCCTGCCGGTCGATACCCTTCGAAATGGCAACGCGCAGTTTCGGATCCGCGAGGATCGAGCCGGGCGCGCCATTGAAGGTGAAGTGCGAGAACCGCGACCCTGGCGCGCGACGCACCGTGATGCCGGGCGCGTTCGAGGCGGCCTTGACCTCATCGATGCCCGATACCGTCGCCGAATCCAGTTCGTTGTTCTGCAGTGCGTTCAGCCGCGCGGAGTAGTCGAGCACGCTGTAGGTGACCGTATCCAGCTTCGGCGTATCACCCCACCATTTCGGATTGCGGCTCAATACGATGCGCTGCTGTGCCTTATCGATCGACGTGATCATGAACGGCCCCGCCGAAACCGGCAGCCCATTGCGGTTCACGTCGTCGAAGGCCTGCGGGGTCGCGGTCGACGCCTTGGGGTACAACGGGCTGAAGATGCCCTGCCATTCCGCATAGTGCTTGGCCATGGTGACGATCGCCTGCCGGTCGTCGACACCGCGTTCCACCGTGCCGATCTGCGCGTAGCCCTGGGTTGCCGCCACCTGGAAGGCCGGGTTGCGTCCGCTGAGCGCCTCGGCTTGGGATTTCAGATCTTCCCAGGTGATGGGCGTCCCGTCGGTCCAGACCGCCTTGGGATTGATCGTGTAGACGATCGTCTGCGGATTCGTTTTGGTGAGTTTGATCTCGGTGAAATAGTCGGTGTCGGTGGTGATATCGCCCGCCGCATCGGATTTGAGCGAGCCCGGCAGCGCCCACGAAACCAGATCGGAGACCTCGCCGTCGGAGTCGATATGCGAGGCATTGAAGGTCGCCGGGAAGTTCGTCAGCGCCAGCCGCAGATTCCCGCCGTCGCGCAGTTCGCTCAGATCCTTCGGATTGATGTCGTTGGCCGTGCCGATCGAGCTGGAACCCGCCGTTACGTCATTGCCCGAGCCACACCCGGTCAGAATCAGCGCTATGGCGACGGCGGGTGCCGCGATCCGCATTCCCACCCGGCGCTGCCGGGCGATACGTGCTGTTGTCATTTGACGAATCCGATCTTGGTGTAGTCGTAGGACGCGAGGCCGGGAGAACCGATATTGGCGAGATTCGCGCGGACGCCGAAGCTGCCGTCGCTCTGCATCAGCGGCAGCGAATGACCCTCCTCGAACACCTTGCGATCCACCTCATTGGCCAGATCGAGCGCCTTCGCCGGATCCAGCTCCGACAGGGTGCGATCGATCAGGGCATTGAGCTCCGGCGAACCGACGCGGGCGTAATTGCCCTGCAGATCATTCGGGTCGTAGTAGTACGCCTGGCGAATACTGCTGAACGCGAACGCATCACCGGACCAGATGAACTGCGCGGCATCGAAATCACCCGGCTGGATGACATCGGTGAAATAACCGGCGCCCGGCCTGGTGTCGATGGTCAGCCCCACCCCGATTTCGGCGAGGTTCTGCTGGATGATCTGGGCGATCTGCACCCAGGTCGGGTCGTTGTACATGACATCGCGGATGACGAGCTTGCGCCCGTCCTTCTCCCGCACATTGCCGTTGAGCTTCCACCCCGCCTGGTCGAGCTCGCGGGCCGCGGCGGTCGGATCGAAGCCGAGGCTATTGTCCTGGTAGCCCGCCTGACCCTGCAGGAAGATGTGATTGTTCAGCGGCTTCGGATTCTCCACCAGCCCGTTCTGAATCGCGCTGACGATCGCCTGCCGATCGATGGCCCGCGAAATGGCGACGCGCACCTTGGCATCGGACAGGATGGACCCCGGCGCGCCATTGAAGGTGATGTGGCGCCAGCGATTACCCGGTGCGCGGCGCACCGCGAGGCCGCCGGTATTGCGCACCGTCTGGACGTCGTCGACCGTGGTCAGCTGCACCAGGTCGAGTTCGTTGTTCTGTAGTGCCGTCGTCCAGGCGGAATGGTCGAGCACGCTGTAGGTGATGGTGTCGAGCTTGGGCTTGGCGCCCCACCATTTCGGGTTGTGGCCGAGCACGATTCGGCCCTGCGACCGGTCGGTCGCGACGACCTGGAACGGCCCTGCGCTCGGCCCCATCGCATCGGCCAGGCTTTTGTTGAACGAATCCGGGTCGGCGGTAACGGATTTCGGGAACAGCGAAGCATTGCCGGCGAACTGGCCGCGCCATTCGGCGTAGGGGTGGCTGAAGGTCAGGATGGCCTGACGATCGTCTACGCCGCGCTCCACCTTGTCCACGAATTCGAAGCCGTTGGTGATGGCGATCAGGAACCGCTTGTCTCTACCGCTGAGCGCATTGGCCTCGGATTTGATGTCTTCCCAGGTGATCGGATTGCCGTCGGACCAGACGGCCCGCGGATTGATCGTGTAGGTGACCTGCTGCGGGTTGGTGTTCGTCAGCGCGATATCGGTGAAATAGTCCTTGTTGATGGACAATGTGCCCGCGGCGTCGGTATTGAACGAGCGCGGCATCAGCGGCCGTTCGATATCGGCTATCTCGCCGTCGTTGCCGTCATTGGACAGGGTGTTCCAGTTGGCCGGAAACGACGTGGTCGTCAGGCGCAGATTTCCGCCGTCGCGGACTGCGTCGACGCTCATGGGGTTGATGTCATTGGTGGTGCCGAGGGTATCCGACAGCCCCGCCGTCGAATCGCCGCCTGAAGCACAGCCCGCCGCGATCAGACCGAGCGCGACCACCGGTGCCGCCCATTTGGTTCGGGTTCTCGATCGCATCGTGCTCTCCCTCTATCGGCTGACGACCGGCACCGGGACCGCATCGATCAACGCCCGGGTGTAGTCGTTGCTGGGACGGTCGAAGATCTGTTCGGCGGGCCCGGCCTCGACGATCTTCCCGCGATACATGACCGCGATATCGTGGGCCAGATTGCGAACCACCGAAAGATCGTGCGAGACGAACAGATAGGACAAACCGTGTTCGGTCTGCAGGTTGCGCAGCAGATTCAGCACACCCGCCTGGATCGACACATCCAGTGACGACACCGGTTCGTCGAGTACCAGAATTTCCGGATCCAGCGCCAGCGCACGGGCAATGCTGATGCGTTGTTTCTGGCCGCCGGAGAAGTCCGCGGGATAGCGGTCGGCGTGTTCGGTCCGCAGACCGACCTGTTCGAGCAATTGCGGTACCCGCTTGGCGATTTCGTTGCGGGGCCGGCCATCGATGCGCATCGGTTCGGCGAGTACGTCGAAGATCGGCAGCCGCGGATCCAGTGCGGCAGTCGGATCCTGGAAGACGATCTGCATCTTCCGGCGTATCTCCCGCTTGCGTGCCTTGGTCAGGGTCGCGATATCGCTGCCCATGATCTCGATGCTGCCCGCTTGCGGCTGCACCAGGTCGAGAATCTGGGTGAGTGTGGTGGATTTTCCGGATCCGGACTCGCCGACCAGCGCCAATGTGCGTCCGGCCCGCACCTCGAAGCTGATGCCGTCGACGGCGCGGACCTCACCCTTGCGGCGCTTGAACACCACACCCGAGGTGATCGGATAGGTCTTCACCAGATCCGAAACCCGCAGCACCACCCGCTCATCGGTATCCGCTTCGGCGCTCGGCTCCGGAATTTCCTGGCGGTAGGCCGCGAACAGATCGGCGGCCGTGACTTCTGCGGTGCGGATGCAGGCGGCCGAATGGCCCGGATCGGTCTTCTCCAACGGCGGCTCGGCCACCCGGCAGTCATCGATCGCGATGGGGCAGCGCGGTGCGAACGAGCAGCCCGGCGGCAGTGCGTGCATGGCGGGCGGTGCGCCGACGATCGGGATCAGTGGGCTGCGCGGCGGACCGTCCATGCGCGGAATCGAGCCGAGCAGGCCGACCGTGTACGGCATCCGCGGTGCGGCGAAAAGCTCTGCCGTCGGCGCGGTTTCGACGATCTTCCCGGCATACATCACCGCGACCCGATCGGCGAGCGTGGCGGCGATGCCCATATCGTGGGTGATCATGATGACGCCAGCGCCCGTGATATCGCGGGCCTTGCGCAACAGGTTCAGGATCTGCTTCTGCACCGTGACATCGAGTGCGGTGGTCGGCTCATCGCAGATGATCAGCGCGGGATCATTGGCAATGGCCATGGCGATGACCACGCGCTGACGCATACCGCCGGAGAACTCGTGCGGAAATGCCTTGGCGCGCAATTCCGGTTCCGGAATACCGACCAGATCCAGCAGTTCGACGGCCCGCGCGGAGGCCTCTCGACTGGTCATATCCGTATGTGCGAGTAGGGCTTCGGCGACCTGATCGCCGACCCGATACACCGGCGTCAGCGCCGAGAGCGGGTCCTGGAACACCATGCTGATGGAACGCCCACGCAGCTTGGACATCTGGCGATCGCCGAGCCCGAGCAGTTCGCGGCCGCGCAGCCGGATGGAACCGTTGATTCGCGCCTGCTCCGGCAGCAAGCCGATCACCGCGAGCGAGGACACCGACTTACCGGATCCGGATTCGCCGACGATGGCGAGCACTTCGCCATCGGAGACGGTGTAGTTCACCCCGCGCACGGCGTCGATGCGGCCCTCCTCGCTGGGGAAGGAAACCCGCAGGTCGGAGACCTCCAACAGCGGTGCGGTGGAGTTCTTTTCGTTGGTGACCTGATCCGCTGGGTCCGTCATGCCGCTACCTTCTTTTCCGACCCAGTCTTCTTTTCCGACCCAGCCTTCTTGCGCGAACGAGCCCGTTTGGCACTGGGATCGAATGCGTCACGCAATCCGTCACCGATCAGATTCGCCGAAAGCACGATGACGATCAGCAGTCCACCGGCGAACATGAACAGCCAGGGGAAGGTGAGCGCCGACGCGGTGCCCGACGCGATCAGCGTGCCGAGCGAGACGTCCGGCGACTGCACGCCGAATCCGAGGAAGCTCAAACCGGTTTCGGCCATGATCGACGCGCCCACCGACAGCGTGGTATCGATGATCAGGATCGAGGCGATATTCGGCAGGATATGGCTCAGGATCACCGTCCTGGTCGGCGCGCCCATATACCGTGCGGCCTTGACGAATTCGCGTTCGCGCAGACTCATGGTCAGGCCGCGCACAATGCGCGCACTGATCATCCAGCCGAACACACTCAGCAGCAGGATCAGCAGCAGGATGGACCCGCTGCCCTTCGTCTTCGGCGCGAAAAGCGCGACGATGATGAAGCTCGGCACCACCAGCAGCAGATCGACCAGCCACATGATGGCCCGATCGGTGAAACCGCCGATGAGTCCGGCGATCGAACCGGTCAGCGCCGCGATCGTGGTGCTGATAACGGCGACGCAGAAGCCGATGATCAGCGATTTCTGCATTCCGCGCAGGGTTTGGGCGAATACATCGTGGCCGATGGCGTCGGTGCCGAAAGGATGTTCGGCACTCGGTGGCTTGCGCAGCGCCGTGCCATCGAGTTCCTGATAGTCCCAGGACCAGAAGTACGGCAGCACATAGGACGCCAGCACCAGGATCAGCAGCACGATCACACCGGCGACGGCGGCCTTATTGCGCAGGAAGCGGCGCAGCACGAGCCTGCGCCGACCGGTGGCGGCGGCCTCCGGCGCCCCTTGGACGATGATCTCGGCTTCGGTCACGACTGCGCCTCGCTAGCGCTCGGCTCCGTCGTGCCCGACGGTGCTGTGTTGATGGTTCGTTCGCTGCGCTCACTCACGACTCCGCCTCGCTAGCGCTCGGCTCCGTCGTGCCCGACGGTGCTGTGTTGATGGTTCGTTCGCTGCGCTCACTCACGACACACGCACCCGGGGGTCGAGGATCGCGTACACCACATCGGACAGCAGACCCGACACCAGCACCACCAGACCGGCGAATGCCGTCACCGTGACGACAACGTAGATGTCCTGGGCATTGATCGAATTGACCAGCCATTCACCGACGCCGTGCCAGCCGAAGATCTTCTCGGTGAAGGTCGCACCGGTGATCAATCCGCCGAGGCTGTAGGCGAACAGCGTCGCCATCGGGATCAGTGCGGTCCGCAGACCGTGCTTGTAGAGCGCCTTGCTGCGGGTCAGACCCTTGGCGCGGGCGGTGCGAATGAAATCGCTCTGCAGCACATCGAGCATGGCATTGCGCTGATAGCGGCTGTAACCGGCCATCGCGCCGAGGGCCAGACCGGCCGTCGGCAGCACCAGATGCTGGAGCCGGTCGAGCAATTGCGGGAAGAAACCGTTGATCTTGTTCGCCGAGGTCTCGCCGGTATAGAGGAAGATCTGCGATCCGGTGAGCGTATTCACTTCCAGCGCACCGTATTTCAACAAGGTGGCGAGCAGGAACACCGGTGTGCTCAGCACCAGCAGGGACACGACCGTGGTGAAGTAGTCGCTGAATTTGTATTGCCGGATCGCCCCCGCCGCACCGATCAAAACCCCGAGCACCGTACCGACAACCGAACCGATGATCAGCAGCCGCAGACTCACCAGCACCCGGCGCGGCAACTCCTCGCTGACCGGCTGTCCCGCCAGCGTCTCGCCGAAGTCACCCTTCGGGATGCCCTTCAGCCAGCTGATATAGCGCTGCGGGATCGGCTCGTTGAGATGCAGCTGTTCGGCCTTGGCATCGATCACCGCCTGCGGCGGACGTGGATTGCGCTGTTCGAGACTGTCCAGCGGCGTGAACGTCAGCGACGCCAGACTGAAAGTCAGGAACGAAGCCAGCAGCAACAGCACGACATAGTTGAACGCGCGTCGTAGCAGGAAGCCGGTCATCAGTCCTCTGGTCGTACGGCTGGTCGGGCCAGCATCGAGTATTAGTCCCCGATCATAAGGACGTGCGTGCGAGCGCGTGTGACACGTGTGAGATCGGCATGTCCTCTATCCTGGCGAGATCGATGCGTCCAGGATCTTCCCGACGCTCTGAGGGGATTTCATGAGTTATCCGCACTATGAGCCCTATCCATCGGCTCCTGCACCCGCATCCGGTGGCGGTACCGCGATCACGGCCGGGGTACTGGCGAGTATCGGCAGTGCGGGGCAATTGCTCGGCGGCGGATTCAATATCGTGCTCGGGCTCACCGACCTGGCCGCCGATCTTGCCGAATACGACTCGACCGGGCTGTTCGCGCAGCGCTGGGTCAAGACCTACATGCTGGTGGCCGGTTCGATCGCGGTGGTCACGGCGTTCCTGCTCGGTGTCGGCGCGGTGCTGCTGTTCACGAGGCGGCCGCTCGGTCGGGTCCTCGTCGTGGCCGGATGTGTGGTTGTGGTCGTCGCCGGGATCGCGGAGTACGCGGTAACCCTGCGCTACACCACCTCGGGCGGTGGTGCGGCCGCGATCAGCGGCGGTATCGGCGGCCTGGTCGGGCTGATCTTCCCGATCGTGACCGCGGTGCTCGCCCTGGTGCCCCCGACGATGCGCTGGCTCAACCACCACCCGGTCGCCACCCCACCTGTGGCGACGTACCCGCACGGACCCGCGGTCCCACCAGCCGGGTATCCCGTCGGGCCGACGCCCTATCCGCTGCAATATGGTCCCGCAGCTGGTGTTCCTGCCGCACAGCCGTATCCGCAAACAGGTACCGATCAGGCGGGCATGCAGCCGCCATGGGGGGCGAATCCGCAGGCAGCGCCGGTTTCGCTACCGCCGGATCTGGCGAAACGACCGCCCGACCCGACGCTGCGGGCCGATGACTCCCTATGGCGTCGACCACCGTCGCAGGGATAGCCGCGACCTCGCCGAGATGGTCTTCCGGCAGGATGGAATAGTGACGCGCCTGCATCTGCCCAAGCCGAAGATGGTTGCCACCGATGTGGACGGCACCCTCATCAATCACGACGAGCGGGTCACCGCACGAACCAAGGCGGCCGTTGCTGCCATGATCACCGATGGGGTGCCATTCGTACTCGCGACCGGACGGCCGCCGCGCTGGATCGATCCGGTGGTCGAGGGGTTGGGTTATGCGCCGCTGTGCGTCTGTGGCAACGGCGCGGTGATCTATGACAGCGCCGCCGACCGGGTGCTCGCCAGCCGGACCCTGGACGTGGACACTCTGGCCTGGATCGCCGACCTCGCCGAATGCGCGCTGCCCGGCTGCGGCCTCGCCGCCGAACGCGTCGGCGCCAGTGCGCATGACGCGGTGACGCCGCAATTCGTGAGTTCGCCGGAATACGAACATGCCTGGCTGAATCCGGATGACACCGAGGTCTCGCGCGCCGAGGTCATCGATGCGCCCGCGATCAAAATGCTGGTTCGCCTACGCGGCACCCCCAGCGCCGACATGCGCGCGGTCCTCGCACCGCTGATCGGCGACCGCGCCGATATCACCTACTCGACCGATCACGGCCTGATCGAAATCTCCGCCCCCGGCGTCACCAAGGCCTCCGGTCTGACCACCGTTGCCGAACACCTCGGTGTCGAACATTCGGCGATCATCGCGTTCGGCGATATGCCCAACGATGTTCCGATGCTCACCATGGTCGGTCACGGCGTCGCGATGGCCAATGCGCATCCGGAGGCGATCGCCGCCGCGAACGAGGTCACGGCGGCGAACTTCGACGACGGTGTGGCGCAGGTGCTCGAGCGCTGGTGGGTCTGAACGGTTCGGTCAGCTGGCCGGTGCGGGCGCGGGCTCTGGTGCGCTCACCTGGCCGACCGGGTTGCGGTTGACCTGCTGTTGGTAGGTGTCGTTGTAGGTCTTCCAGACCGTGCTGACGATGCCGGTCAGTTGGTTGAGAATCAATGAGCCGTACTGGAAGTCGGCGCGCAGCCCGTCCGGCACCGCGTAGCCATTGCTCATCGGCAACCCGAGCACACCGGCATCGGCGCCGAGGGCGAGGAAGCGATTCAGGATCGCGCCGAGCACCTCGAACACCTGACCATTCGGGCCGGTGTAGACGTACCCGTTGACGAACTTCGCGTACTGCTGCCCCTGCGCGGCGGGCAGCGGCTCCGAGACCGCCGCGCCGAGCGGACCATTGGGACCGCCCTTATCGGCCCAGTGTTTGGCGATCGCATTCTGCCTCACCATGCCGAGCAGCTTGGCCGTGAGTGCGGCCAGCGTGGCGATATCGTCCTCGGTCTGGGGAACGGAATGCGGCTGCGGTTGCTGGGTTGCCGGCGCCTGTGCCTGTTGTTGCGGTTTGGGGAAGGTGCCGGACGGCGCCGGTATGCCCGCCGCGATATCCCGGATGCGATCCATAAGGGCGTAGGCGGAATCACCGGGGCAGCTGGTATTGCCGACGTCGCGGTGTGAGAACACCACCGGCAGCCGGACCGCTTCACCCTGCGCATAGGGGGTGAATTCGGTGCCCTCGGAGTACATCGTGGTGTAGCCCTTGGGATCCAGACCCGCGATCTTGGACCGCCACCCGATGAACCGGCCGATCGCATTGATCGCCTCGTCCGAAGGTTCCTCGGATTCGTAGTTGCCCATCAGTGCGACGCCCGCGGTGTTCTCGTTGAACCCACCCGCGTGCGCGCCCTGCACCGGACGATCCAGTCCGCCGAAGCGGCCCTCGAAGATCTGGCCGTACTTGTCGACCAGTGCGTTGTAGCCGATATCGCACCAGCCCAAGGTCTTCGCGTGATAGGTGTAGATCGCGCGGACGATGCCCGCCGATTCCGCCGGGGTGTAGTCGTTGCGACCGGCGGTGTGATGCACGGTGAGGCCGCCGAGCTGGTCGTCGTAGGTGGGGTCCTCGCAGCGGATGGATTCGTCCGCACCCCACTGGGATCGGGTGATGACATTGGGTCCGCCGCCGGGCAGCCCAGCGGCGACATCATTGAGTGCGCCATCGATCGCGCCGCGACCCGGATCGATGAGCACGGCCGTCAGCGCGGCGGCGGTCTGGGCCGGATCATCGGAACGTCCGGCGACCGGAGTGGGCAGCATCGGCACGGCGCCCTCCGCGTCACCCGCGACCGGGGTACGCGGCACGGCCGTCACGGCCGGCTTGCGGGTCACCAGGACCTGCACGGACTTGGTATTGCCGACGTAGATCGGTTCGGTACCGGTGGTGCCGCCCGTCGCTCGATCGTTGCGCCGAGTGTCGACGGCGTCGGCGTCATACCAGGGACCCCAGGTGCCATCGGTCTGGCGGGCCCGGACCAACGCCTTGGTATCGACCAGATCGTGCGCGGTCAGTGCCACGACGCTGAACGGGGTATCGCGGCTGATTTCCTTGACCTGCGCGCCGACCTGGCTGAGCAGTTCCGGCGGGACGGCGCCGGGTGACAGTGCCGGTGTGTCGGGGGTGATGTCGGGTTCGACCTGGGTGGGATCGGCGATGAAAGCGGCGGCCGGAGAACGGCCTTGGGTTGGGGTTGTGTCCTGCGTTGTGGCGGGGGTCTGACCTGGGACGGTTTGGCCCGGAGTGGTGTGGCCTGGAGTGGTTTGACCAGGAAGCGATTGGCCGGGGGCGCTCTGGCTTGGAACGGATTGTCCGGGAACCGATTGGCCCGGCAGCGATTGGCCCGGCAGCGATTGGCCCTGTGTGCTCTGTCCGGAATCGAGTTTGGGCAGTGGAATTTCCTTCGGTAGCTCGACACCGGGCGGCAGCGGCAAACCCTGCGGTACCGGAATGGATTCCGGAATCGGCAGCATGCGTAGATCCGAAAGGTGCAGATCAGGCAGGTTGAGACCGGTGAGTTCGCGCAGCGGGAGGGTGATGTCGGGCACTGTCGTCAGGACCACCTCGGCCAACTGCGCGGGGACTGCGGCGAGTTCGCTACCACCGGTGGTCGAGCGGTAATCGGTCGAGTCGCTCAGCGTGAAAGTCGCGAGCGGAGCCGCTACCGCAAGAGTGGTGACAACCGGGAGCACGTAGGAACGTTTCGGTTTGCGGTACGGCACGAGCATCTCCAATCAGGTCGAACCGAGCGATCATCTGCCTGAATGTCAAAGTTGCTTCCTGATGCATCAACAACCACACTAGTTGACAACTATCACAAATCTAAACCTCTGGTTGAGGATTATGCGGTGATTGCTCGAATGTAGCTCTCGAATGGCGACCGGATGGAACGACATGCCGACAGGTATCGAACCGATCAGGTCCTGGAAAACCGTGGGAGTGAACGGATGCGAAGCAAACGGCACCGGAATGACACGACGCGGGGGGAGCGAAAATTGCGGGTGAAAACGCGGGCGCTGCGCGGACGAATTGGCAGGCGGTGGATATCGGGAACTCCGATATCCTCGCTTCCGGTGCTGGTCACCGGTGGTGCGGCCGTGCTGGCCGGTACCGTTCTCGCGTGCTCGGTCCGGCCTACCGAAACCCTGGTCCGGCCGCTGGCCGGACCGGGCCACGGGCGCGGAATGAGTCAGATCGGCGCGTTCGACAGTGCCCTGGACGGCTGGGCCGCCGAGCGGATCCTCGACTACTACTACCCGGGCGCGACGCTCAGCAAAATCTCGGCGACCACCGTCGGCGTGCGGTTGCTCGCCCAGGACGACTCGACGCTGGACGCCTATGCCGACGCCGGATTGCGAGTCGCGGGCACAATGCTCCCGCCCGGCCAGGTCGCGCATCTCACCGCACTGCCCAATGGCGGCGCGCATGTGGTTGTCACGGTTGGCTGTGACGGTGCGGTGCTGTGGCAGACCACGACCGCCGACCCGTGGATCTATCCGCTCAATCCGCGCCAAAACCGCCCCGCCGCCGAACATCTGACGTTGTGCGGCGGTTCCGCATATCGCGGCTCGCTTGGTGTTGCTATGGACAACGGCGAGGCGCGCACGGTGAATCGCGTGGACGTCGAGGACTATCTGCTCGGCGTCGTGCCCGCCGAAATACAGGCCAACTGGGTTGACAAGGGTGCGACGGAAGCCATTCGCGCACAAGCGATCGCGGCGCGTTCGTACGCGTTGGCCGAGCACCGCTACCCGTACGCGCAGACCTGCGATACCACCGACTGCCAGGCGTATCCCGGTACCGCCAAGGAGGATCCGCGCGTGGCCGATGCCATCGCCTCGACCGCGGGGACTGTGCTTCTGCGGGACGGTCGGATTCTGCGTTCGGAGTACTCCTGCGCACCGGACGGTGGGCAACCGGCCGATATCTACGCCTTCGATGTCGGACCGACGCCCGCTGAACTCGGCACCCCCGTGGTCGGTGCGGGTACACCCGTGGATCCGCGCAAGCAGACCCTCGTCGTCGACTCCCCGATCGATGCCGAATATCGCCGGATCGGCGGCGCGAGCAGCGCCCTCGGCCAGCCGCTCGGGCCGGAGCTGGCGCTCTCCGAAAACGCCGGTACCTACCGGCTTTTCACCAATGGCGTCATTATCGCGACGCCGACGCTCGGCGCCCGAGTCGTCGACTTCGCGACCCTGATGCAGTTGGTGCCGGATTCGCATCAGGGTAAAGCGGGCGCCACCGCGCCGCCGGGAAGTCATGAGCATGCCGTACCGCGCGGCACAAGCGGCAACTCGGAAAGCGCAGTGCCCCGTGGTGCGCCCGAAGGCGTGCTGCCTGGCGGCAATAGATCGCCCGAGGTGCCGGGTGGTGCACATGGCTCGCCCGAAGGCGTGCTGCCGAATGGCGCGAGTGCAGGCATGCTGCCTGGCGGCGGCATCGTGCCTGAGAGCGCGTTGTCGAGCGGCGCGAGTGGCGCGCCCGAAAACGCAGTGCCGGGCGGCAACGCCCGGTCCGAGAGCGCCGTGCCCGGCGGCGGCAGTGTCCTGCCCGGGAGCGCGCCGCTCGGAGGTGCGCTCGTGCCCGGAAATGCTGTGTCGCCGGGACGTTCTGCCGTGCCAGGTGGTGTCGCGGCGCCGGAGGATTCGGTGCCGCCGGGGAGCGCGGTGCCCGGAGGTGCGCTCCCGGGCCGATACGGTCATCGAGGCCGGTAGTCCCGAGGGTTGCGTTGCGTGCCTGTTCGGCCGCTGGGCGCGACTTCTGCGTGATTGACGCTATTGGCGAGTTCGCCTGCGCGACATAGGGGTTGGGCAGGTGTCGAATCAGGACGACGCGGTATCGCCCAGTGATTCGGTCAGGGTGCGCAGCAGATCCGCCAGATGATCGCGGTCCTGTTTATCCAGCGGGGCGAGCAGCCGCTGCTCATTCGCCATGTGCAGGGGGAGTAGCTCGTCGATCACGGTGCGGCCCGCTGCGGTTAGTTGGACGCGGATCGCTCTGCGGTCCCCCGGGCATGGCGCGCGCTCGACCAACCCCTTGGCGGTGAGGCGGTCGATGCGGTTGGTGATGGCGCCCGAGGTGAGCATGGCGACCTGATTCAGTGCGCCTGCGGAGAGTCCGTCCGCGCCGCCGGAGCGTCGCAGTGTCGCGAGCATGTCGACCTCCCAGAGCTCGAGTCCGTGCCCGGCGAAGAACTTTTTCAGGTCCTGTTCCAGCAGGCGCGACAATCGCTGGATACGTCCGATCACCGCCATCGGTGACACGTCGAGGTCCGGCCGTTCCCGGTTCCAGTGCTCGGTGAACAGATCGATCGCGTCGGCCACAGCGTCCTCCCCATAGGAATTATCTCAACGTTAATCTACTTGACGTTGAGGCATGTCAACGAGTAGATATTTCAACGTTGAGATTATCAATGAGGAGCGACCAATATGACAACAACGACCGCCGCGCGTAACTCGTACGCCGGCACCCTGGCGCTCGCCGCACTCGCTCCGCTCGCGTGGGGCTCCACCTATGCCGTGACCACCGAATTCCTGCCGCCGGACCGCCCGCTCTTCACCGCGTTGCTGCGCGCACTGCCCGCCGGACTCGTGCTGCTCGCCATCACCCGTGTACTGCCGCGCGGGATCTGGGTCGGGCGCGCCGCCGCCCTCGGTGTCCTGAACATCGGCGCGTTCTTCCCGTTGTTGTTCCTGGCCGCCTACCGGCTGCCCGGCGGAGTCGCCGGTGTCCTCGGCGCGGTCGCGCCGATGTTCGCACTGGCCTTCGCGACTGTCGTCCTCGCCGAAAAACCGAACGGGCGCAAGGTGATCGCGGGCCTGATCGGCGTATTCGGGGTCGCACTCGTGGTGCTGCGCGCCAATGCGCAACTCGATACGGTCGGTGTCATCGCCGGACTCGCCGGCGCGGCATCCATGGCGATGGGCACCGTGCTCACCCAGCGCTGGGGTCGCCCCGAGGGTGTCGGACCGCTCGCGATCACCGGCTGGCAGCTCACCGTGGGCGGGCTGTTCATCGCACCGCTCGCCTTCCTGATCGAGGGCGCGCCGCCCGCGCTCGACGGCCGGGCCGTCGGTGGCTACCTGTACCTCGGCGTCATCGGCACCGCATTGGCGTACTTCCTCTGGTTCCGCGCCATCGCCGAAGTGTCCGCGACCTCGGTCGCCTTCCTCGGACTGCTCAGCCCGGTATCGGCGGCCGTGATCGGGTGGATCGCACTCGGTCAGGCGCTGAGCCCGGTGCAGGTGCTGGGACTCGGTATCGCGCTCGGCGGCACGCTGCTCGGCCAGATGGTCGCCAAGCCGCGGATCGCACCGGCCGTGGTGGTGCCGCGAGTGCCGGTCGAGGCACGCTAGCCGAAAGGGTTGACCTTGACGCAGCGTCAACTCGCAAGCTGGTGGTACCGACGAGAAGGAAGGGAGAACAGGTCATGGGAACGGGCGTCGAATGGTCCATCCAGGATCTGGCCAAGGCGGCCGGTACCACCAGCCGAACGCTGCGCCACTACGGGCAGCTCGGGCTGCTGCCGCCGAGCCGGATCGGCGCCAACGGCTACCGCTACTACGACCAGGACTCCCTGGTTCGGCTGCAACGCATCCTGCTGCTGCGCGAACTCGGTCTCGGCCTTCCGGTCATCGCCGAAGTTCTCGCGGGCGAACAGGACACCGCCGCCGCGCTGCGCACGCACCTGGAATTGCTTCGGCAGGAACAGGATCGGATCCGGCGCCAGATCGAGTCGGTGACCACCACACTGCACAAGACCGAACGAGGTGAACAACTCATGGCAGCAGAGATTTTCGACGGTTTCGACCACACTCGGTACCAGGATGAGGTGATCGAACGCTGGGGCAAGAACGCCTACGAAAGCGCCGACCGCTGGTGGCGCTCGCTCAGCGAGGCGGATAAGCAGGCGCACTTCCAGACCCACCTGGATATCGCCGCCGACTACGGCCGGGCGCATGCCGCCGGACTCGCCCCCGACAGCGATGCGGTCCAGGCCATCGTCGCGCGCCACTGCGACTGGATTCGGATCGGTTCCCAGCCTTGCCCTTCGTACGAGTATTTCACCGGACTCGGCGAAATGTACGTCGCCGACCCGCGCTTCGCGGCCAACTACGAAGTACACGGCACAGGCACAACCGAATTCGTACGCGACGCGATGCAGGCATACGCTGAAGCCAACCTCCGGTAGCGCGCGAAAACTCGCGTGCCCCAGAGAATCGAGTAGGGCGTCCGCACGTTGTGTGCGGGCGCTCTTTCGCGATAGCCCAGTAGCTGCTCGATCGCGGTGGTGGGACGTGGCTGGGCAAACGTCACGTGGGGGTCCGTTCGATAAACAGCCGAACTGGTTGTGGGGCGGTAGGATTCGCGATGCGAGAGGGGGATTTCGATGAATTATCCATACCCTGGGCCGGGGCGTGCTCTGCCTTCGTCCGCCTTTGGTCGTCCGCAAGCCGGACCCAGCGGCGCCAGCGCGATCGTCGCGGCAGCCTTATCGCTGATCTTCGGATCAGTTATGGCACTGGGGACCTTGTCCGCGGGCATGTACGCGTTCGGTGATCTCGACCGGCAGTATCTGTCCGGCGAGGTGGTCGGCACTGTTGTGGGCGGCGGCATCGGTGCTTCTTTCTGGTTACTCGGTGCGGCACTACTGTTCCTGCGCATGACAGCCGGACGAGTCCTGGTGATCATCACGTCCGCGCTTTGTCTGAGCTTCGCCGTCGCCCAGGTCGTACACGTCAGGGACAAATTGGATCTCATGGCGTTCGCGCTGATTATTGCGCTTGGGCCGCTGGTCACGCTCGTCCTCGCCGTCGTGCCGTCTACCGGCCGCTGGATTGCGGCAAAGCCGCGACGCTACTGAGGCGGAACTCAGCCCGGCCTAGGATCGAATCGTCCGCAACTACTGGGGAGGAGCGTCGACGATGTTGTACCGGAGTGGCGATCGGCCGCCGCGCGGGCTGGTCGCGCAGCTCGGCGCGGCGCTTGCGGTGCTGTATGGGTTGGGGAGCCTGGTCGGGGGCATATCGCTCGTCGCCGATTTCATCGATGATCGAAGCCGGTTCGACAATTCGCTCGTCATCTTCACCACGCTCGGGGCGGCGCTGATGGCCGCTGCCATGATCTTCGGCGGTATCCAGCTCTGGCGTCGAGACGAGGCCGGGCGATACACGCTGATCGTCGTGTCCGGGCTGTCGATCGCGATCGGCATTGTCGGACTTGCTGTTTCGCTCACCGATTACGAATTCGGCCTCGGCATCTTCTGGTGGCCCACCGCCGACCACCCGATCTGGGCGTCCCCCTGCTTCGGTCTGGTCGGCCAAATGACCGCCCTGATCCAGAAAAACCTGCTCCGCACCGCAATAGACCTCGTCCAACCCCTCCTCATCCTCGCCCTGTGTGCCAACAGAATCGCCGCCAGCTGGACCGCCACCCGCCCGTCCCACCCCACACTGACCCACTGACCGCACACGTCGATCGAAACGGCTGGGCGCGGTACAGTTTCGCGATCGCAGTGGACGGAGATCTCGATGGGTTATCCATACGGCCAGCCCGGACAGCCGGGTTACGGTCAGCAACCGTCGTTCGGCTATCCACCGCAGCAGCCCGCAAGGGGTGGCACCGGGATCACCGCAGGTGTGCTCGCATTGGTTGCCGGGGGCCTCAATGCAGTGGGGGCCACGGTGGTCGTGGCGATCGATTCCAAGGTCCACGGTTCGGGCAAGGTGCCATTCGCCGCGATCGAGGCCGGATTCATCGCATTGGTCCTGATCGTCGGCGGCATCCTGCTGCTCTGCCGGTTGACCATCGGACGAGTGATGGTGCTCCTGGGCTGCGCGCTGGCCCTGGTGGACATGAGTATCGGCGTGGTCATGTCCGCCACCCTCGGTGTGCTCAGTCCGACATCGGTGCTGGGCTTTGCCCTAATACTCCCGACGACGGTACTGGCCGCAGTCGGGTCGACCGGCCGCTGGATCGCGGAGCGTCGCCGTCCGCAGGTGCCGCCGCCGTACGGTCAGCCGGTTCAGCCATATGCGCAACCTGTGTCCGATGGTCAGCCCGTCCAGCCGTCGGCTACGCCGTATGCGCAGCCCGCGCCGTTCGGTCAGCCTGCGCCGCACGGTCAGCCGGATCCCTATCAGCAGCCCGGGCAGTATCAGCAGCCGCAGCCGCCATATCCATATCAGTGACCGGTGGCCTCGGGTCGTCTCGGTGCTGATTGCTGATGGGCAAGCGCCGCGAGCGCTTTCGGGTGCGCGGCGGTGTCAGCCTTTGAGTGCCTGCATCAGTTGATCTTCGGTGATGGGGGGCACCGGGAGGGGGTGGGCGGCGCTGGCTCGGAGGCCGTCCAGGACCAGGGCGAGGTGGCGGCGCCAGGCGTCGGGGGCGATTGTGCCGGTGGCCTCGATGATGCGGGTGTGCGACCAGGTGATGAAGGCGATGTCCTCCAGGACCCAGTCGGGGCGCAGGGCGCCGGACTCTATAGCGCGAGTGATGATTTGGCGCATCAGGCCGTGGCCGTATTCCTGGGCGCGGGCAATCGCGGGGCTCGGGGCGACGCGCAGCGCGAGGTCGCTGAGTAGGCGGTCGGCGGCCTGGAGTTCGCAGACCTTCTCGACCAGGTAGACGAAAGCGTCCCAGGGGTCCGGGATTTCGATCGCCTCCTCGGCAATGCGGCCACCCGCCTCGATGCGGTCCTCGACGGCCGCGGCGATGAGGTCGTCGCGGGTGGGGAAGCGGTTGTAGAGCGTGCCGATGGCCACGCCGGCGCGGGCGGCGACTTCCTTGAGCGGCGCGTCCAGGCCGCGTTCTTCGAAGACCTCGCGGGCGGCGTTGACGAGCGCGGCCCGGTTGCGTTGGGCATCGCTGCGTAACGGCTTGTCCACGGGCATTCGCCGATCCTACAAATCCGGTACAAGATTTATCTTGAGCATAGGTTCAAGTTAATGCTAGCGTCGACGCTAACTTGAACCATTGCTCAACTTAGCGAGGAAGTATGACCAAGACGATCGCGATATTCGGCTTCGGGCCGGGGCTCGGCATGGGGACCGGACGGCGGTTCGGTCGGGAAGGTTTCCGAGTGGCGGTCATCGGCCGGAATCCGGAGAAGGCTCGCGGACATGTCGCGGAGCTGGCCGCCGAAGGCATCGAGGCCGCGGCCTTTCCGGCCGATCTCACCGACGAGAAGCAGCTGTACCGCGTGGTCGATGACATCACCGACACGTTCGGCCGGATCGATGTCGCGATGCACGGCGCCGCGGGCGATGTGGCCGACCGGATCCCGACAACTCTCGATGTCGATGCCGCCAACCTGCGTGTCCCGCTGGAATTGAAGGTCTACTCACCGATGTGGATGACCCGCGCGCTCGCACCCGCGATGATCGAGCGCGGCGCGGGGGCGCTGCTGTTCTCATCCGGATACTCCGACCGGTATCCGGTTCCGTACCTGTCCAATTTTGGCGTCGCGCTCGGGGCGCAGCGCGCCTACGTTCGTCAGCTCGCAGTCGAACTGCAAGGCACCGGCGTCTATGTCGGCCTGCTCAATATCGGCGTGCTGATCGGCAACAGCAAGGCCGAGCGCCTGGTCGACGAGCAGCCCGAACTGTTCCCGGCTGGACTGGAGTTCGTCCGCATGACCAATGACGAACTGGGCGAACACTATTGGCGCATGTACATCGACCGCGATGCCGTCGAGTCGGATATCGGCTTTCCGGAGTAACTCATACTCGGGCCGGTGGCGGCCACCGGATCGCCCTGCGGCTGGACATGTGATCATGTTCGGGTCCGTATGCAATAGCCGCTTTGTTGCCACGGCGCTATTCGTTTCGGCGAACTCCAGGAGAAATTCCGATGGCATCCGTTGGTGAGTGCGCGCAGGTCGCGACTCCACCCGGCCCGCGCGCGGACTTCCGATACGCTGGGCACCCGTGACCGTCGCATCGTCCCCGGGTAATTCCGCAAACTCCTTCGATCTGATCGTCGTCGGCTCCGGCTTCTTCGGGCTGACCGTCGCCGAACGCGCCGCCAATCTGCTCGGTAAACGGGTGCTGGTGATCGATCGGCGCTACCACCTCGGCGGCAACGCCTATTCGGAGCCGGAGCCGCAGACCGGGATCGAGGTGCACAAGTACGGGGCGCACCTGTTCCACACCTCGAACAAGCGAGTGTGGGACTACGTGACCCAGTTCACCGAGTTCACCGGCTACCAGCACCGGGTCTTCGCGATACACAAGGGGCAGGCCTACCAGTTCCCCATGGGACTCGGTCTGATCTCCCAGTTCTTCGGCCGCTACTTCACGCCCGAGGAGGCGCGCAAGCTGATCGCCGAACAGGCCTCGGAGGTCGCGACCAAGGACGCGCAGAACTTCGAGGAGAAGGCGATCTCGCTGATCGGCCGTCCGCTCTACGAGGCGTTCATGCGCGATTACACCGCCAAGCAGTGGCAGACCGATCCGCGGGAATTGCCTGCGGGCAATATCACCCGCCTGCCGGTGCGCTACACCTTCGACAACCGCTACTTCAACGACACCTACGAGGGCCTGCCCAAAGAGGGGTATACGAAGTGGCTGGAGAATATGGCCGCCTCCGAACTCATCGAGGTCCGGCTGAACACCGACTGGTTCGACGTGCGCGAGCAGATCCGCGCCGAGAATCCGGACGTCCCGGTCGTCTACACCGGACCGGTGGACCGCTACTTCGACTACAGCGAGGGCGAACTCGGCTGGCGCACCATCGATTTCGAGACCGAAGTGCTCGAAACCGGTGATTTCCAGGGCACCTCGGTGATGAACTACAACGATGCGGATGTGCCATACACCCGCATTATCGAACCGCGGCACTTCCACCCGGAGCGCGACAGCTACCCGACCGACAAGACCGTGATCATGCGCGAATTCTCGCGCTTCGCACAGACCGGTGACGAGCCGTACTACCCGATCAACACGCCGGAGGATCGCGCCAAGCTCACCGCGTACCGGGCGCTGGCGAAGAAGGAAACCGCAACGGCGAAGGTGCTTTTCGGTGGTCGCCTCGGTACCTACCAGTACCTGGATATGCATATGGCGATCGGCAGTGCGCTGAGCATGTTCGACAATGTCCTGCGGCCGCACCTGGAGTCGGGCGAAGCTCTTTCGGATGAAAGCGACGAATGACCTCCCAATTGATCCTGGAAGATATGACCACCGAAACCCGCGCGAAGTCGCTGCTGCAGCGCATCATCCTGCCCCGGCCCGGTGAACCGCTGGACGTGCGCACCCTCTACCTGGAGGAGTCGCCGACCAATGCCCGGCGCGCGCACGCCACCACCCGCACCTCGCTGTCGGTGGGCGCGGAGTCGGAGGTGTCGTTCTGCACCTACTTCAATGCGTTGCCCGCGAGCTACTGGCGTCGCTGGAGCATCCTGAAGTCGGTGGTGCTGCGGCTCGAACTCGCCGGGCACGGTCGCGTCGACGTCTATCGTTCGAAGGCAGACGGTTCGCGAATCCACGTGCAGGGCAAGGAATTCGCGGTCGCGATGGCGGCGACGGGCCCGGAGGCGGTAGCGGAGCGTGACCACGGAGGGGCCCGGGAGCGTCGCGAATTCGACGCTGCGGCGCGAGCGACGGGCCCGGAGGCGGTAGCGGAGCGTGACCACGGAGGGACCCGGGAGCGTCGCGAATTAGACACTGCTACCGAATCGGTGCACGTGGAATTCGAAATCGACTTCGGCCCGTTCGAGGACGGCGGCTGGATCTGGTTCGACATCACCACCGATACCGCCGTCACACTGCTCGCCGGCGGGTGGTACGCACCGGTCGAGGCACCCGGCGAGGGCACCATCGCGGTCGGCATGCCGACCTTCAATCGGCCGACCGATCTGGTGAAAACCCTTGGCGCGCTCGGCTCGGACCCGCTGGTGCTTGCGCAGATCGCCGCGGTCATCGTCGCCGATCAGGGCAACCGCAAGGTGGTCGACGAGCCCGGCTTCGCCGAGGCCGCCGCGGTGCTCGGCGATCGGCTCGCCATTCGCAATCAGCCCAACCTCGGCGGTTCGGGTGGCTACAGCCGGGTCATGTACGAGGCGCTGAAGACCACCGATGCCCAGTACATCGTCTACATGGACGACGATATCGAGATCGAACCCGATTCGATCCTGCGCGCGCTGGCCTTCGCCCGGTTCGCCAAGTCGCCCATGCTGGTCGGCGGGCAGATGCTCAATCTGCAGGAGCGCTCACACCTGCACAGCATGGGTGAGGCCGTGGACCGCGGCATCTTCATGTGGACCTCCGCGCCGAATGTCGAATACGACCACGATTTCTCGAAGTACCCGCTCAAGGACCGCGACAACTCCAAGCTGCTGCACCGGCGCATCGACGTCGACTTCAACGGCTGGTGGACCTGCGTGATCCCACGCCAGGTCGCCGAGGAGATCGGGCAGCCGCTGCCGCTCTTCCTGAAGTGGGACGATGTCGAATACGGGCTGCGCGCACGCGATCACGGTTATCCCACTGTCACCCTGCCCGGCGCCGCCGTCTGGCATATGGCCTGGAGCGATAAGGACGACGCGATCGACTGGCAGGCGTACTTCCACCTGCGCAACCGTCTCGTGGTCGCCTCGCTGCAGCTGCCGGGCAACGGTCGCGGCATGGTCGTCAATACCGTCAAGGCGACCCTGAAACACCTGCTCTGCCTGGAGTATTCGACGGTCGCCATCCAGAACCTGGCGATCAAGGACTTCCTCGCCGGCCCGGAACGACTGTTCCAACTGCTGCCGAGCGCCCTCGGCGTGGTGCACGAAATGCGCAAGCAGTATCCGGACGCGGTCATCCTGCCGTCCTCCACCGAGCTGCCGCTGGCCAGCCACATCGGGGTCGGCGCGGTCGGCGAACCGGCGAATCCGATTGCCAAGGTGATGCGCCTGGCCAAGGGCGTCGTGCACAACTTGCGCCCGGCCGAGCCCGAGCACCATGACCGTCCGCAGCTGAATGTGCCGACGCTGGATGCCCGTTGGTTCCTGCTCTCGCAGGTCGACGGCGTCACCGTTACCACCGCGGACGGGCGCGGCGTGGTCTACCGCAAGCGTGATCCGCGCCAGGCCCTCGGCCTGTTCAAGGAGGCCATGCGGCTGCGCAAGGAATTGGCCGCCCGCTTCCCGGAGATGCAGCAGCGCTACCGCGCCGCCCATCCGATGCTGACCAGCACGGCGGCCTGGGAGAAAGTCTTCGGCATCGATACGAAGGGTGAACAGTAGTGAGTCTGGAAGCCATGGCCGCGGACGACAACACCGCGGTGCACCCCAGTGCGAACGGCCACGGCGGCCCGGTATCCGCGGTGCCGTCGGCGCCACAGCCGCCCGAGGTCAAGATCATCAACGCGGTCCAGGCGACCATCGGCACCAAGCCCGAGGTGATCAAGGCCGCGCGCGGCATGTCGCACTTCGGTGAGCACGCGCTCGGTTGGATCGGCATCGCGGCGGCGGGCTGGCTCGTCGACAAGCCGCGGCGACGGCAGTGGGCCGGGGTCGCGGTTGGCGCGGTCGGTGCGCACGCGGCATCGATCGTCATCAAGCGGATCGTCCGGCGCCCGCGCCCGAATGATCCATCGGTGCAGGTCAACGTCTCGACGCCGAGCAAGCTGAGCTTTCCGTCCTCGCACGCGACCTCGACCACGGCAGCGGCGGTATTGCTCGGCAGACTGACCGGGCTACCCTTGCCTGCGGTGCTCGTGCCGCCGATGCTGCTCTCCCGGGTTGTGCTCGGGGTGCACTATCCCTCCGACGTGCTCGCCGGTTCCGCGCTCGGCGCCGCGTCCGCCGCTGTTGTGCTTGCCGCCGAAAAGAGACTCGATAGTGACCGCACAAGAAAAGACCTTGGTTGACATGAGCGAAGAGCCGACCAGCACGGACCTGGCCGAAGCGGTCGTCAAGGGCCCGCCCAAGACACTGGCCAGCGGGCTGTTCAAGGCGATCCGCCCACGTCAGTGGGTCAAGAACGTGCTGGTGCTCGCCGCGCCGCTGGCAGCTGGTCCGGATACCGCGAGCGAACTGAGCGTGCTCGGCCATGTCGGCATCGCCTTCGTGGTCTTCTGCATGGCGGCCTCGGGCATCTACCTGGTCAACGACGCACTCGACGTGGAGGCCGACCGGGCGCACCCGACCAAGCAGTTCCGCCCGATCGCCGCGGGCGTCGTCCCGGTGAATCTGGCCTACGCGCTCGCGGTGGTGCTGTTGCTCGGCTCGATCGCCGCATCGTTCCTGGCCTCCTGGCATCTGGCCGTGGTGATGACCGTCTACATCGGCATCCAGCTGGCCTACTGCTTCGGTCTCAAACACCAGGCGGTGCTGGACATCTGCATCGTGTCCTCGGGCTTCCTGCTGCGCGCTGTCGCCGGTGGCGCGGCCGCGAATATCGAACTGTCGCAGTGGTTCCTGCTGATCATGGCGTTCGGCTCGCTGTTCATGGCCGCGGGTAAGCGCTACGCGGAACTACAGATCGCGCTCAGCACCGGCGCCAAGATCCGCAAGTCGCTGGAGTACTACACACCGACGTATCTGCGCTTCATCTGGACTCTGGCCGCGACCGCAGTGGTGGTGTTCTACGGCCTGTGGGCGTTCCAACAGGACAGCCTGAAGCACACGAATTGGTTCGCACTCTCGATGGTTCCGTTTACCATCGCAATCCTGCGTTACGCGGTCGACGTCGATGGCGGCGAGGCCGGTGAACCCGAAGAGATCGCGCTGGGGGATCGCATCCTCCAGTTCCTCGCAATCGCCTGGATCGGAGCGGTAGGTGTCGCTGTCTATCTCACCTGATGAAGTGTTGGTAGAGGAAGTGGAGCGAACAGAGCAAGTAACGGAGGAGCCGGCCGAAGGGTCGGCTCGTTCGGCCTTGCGGTTCGCCTGGCTATCCCGAGCCACCTTCGTCGGTGGGATCGCGCTCACCGTCGTTCTCTTCTCGGTCGGCGCCTGGCAGCGCCGCTGGATCGCCGACGACGGCCTCATCGTGCTGCGCACGGTGCGGAATCTGTTGGCGGGTAACGGGCCGGTCTTCAACGAGGGCGAGCGCGTCGAGACCAATACCAGCACCGCGTGGACCTATCTGGTGTGGTTCTTCAGCTGGCTCACCAGGGCCAGGCTGGAGTACGTCGTACTGGGTGTCGCGCTGACGGTGTCGATGTTGGCGATCGTCTTCGCCATGCTGGGCGCCGCGCGGCTGTGGGGCGGCGCTGCACGGCCACGCTCCGCTACCGCCTCCGGGCCCGTCGCTCGCGCCGCAGGATCGGCGCTGCTGCTGCCCGCGGGCGTATTCGTTTACATCGCCTTGCCGCCCGCCCGTGACTACGCCACCTCCGGTCTGGAGAGCGGTCTGGTCATCTGCTGGCTGGGCCTGCTGTGGTGGCAGCTCATGCGCTGGAGTCAGGCCGAGCGGGTGCAGCTGCCCGCGCTGTTCGGGCTGGTGTTCCTTGCCGGACTCGCACCGCTTATCCGTCCGGAGATGACGCTGGTCGGCGCGCTGTCGCTGCTGATGATCTTCCTGGCCCCGATGCCGTCGTCCCGGCTGCGCCCGATCGTCTTGCGCACCTTGATCGTTGTCGCCGCCGGACTGGTGCCGATGTGCTACCAGGTCTGGCGGATGGGCTACTACGGCCTGCCCTATCCGAATACCGCGGTCGCCAAGGACGCCGGCGGCGCCAAGTGGGGTCAGGGCTTCAAATACCTCTGGGATCTGGTCGGCCCGTACTACCTGTGGGTGCCGCTGCTGGTGCTGCTGGTCCTCGGCATCGTCGCGGGCCGTTCGGCGCGTACCGCAAACGAAGGCAAGGACGAGCGCCGCTGGACCGTGCGTCGGGTACGCGAGTGGCTGCGCTCGCCGAGCGCGGTGGTCGCGCTCATGCTCGGCAGCGGATTCGTCCTGACGATCTACGCCCTGCGCGTCGGCGGTGACTTCATGCACGGCCGGATGCTGCTGCCGCAGTTGTTCTGCTTGTTGCTGCCGGTCGCCGTGGTGCCGATCCGGCTGCCCGAGCGCGGTCTGCGTACGGCCACCGCGCAGGATTGGTCCTTCGCGGTGATCGCGCTCGCGCTGCTCGGAACCGCGGGCTGGGCGCTGTTCGCGGCCAACACCACCGCCATCAAGACCGGCACCAAGATCAGTGCCTCCGGCATCGTCGACGAGCGTGTCTACTACGTCCTCAATACCGGTCACGACCATCCGATCCTGGCCGAGGACTACCTGGACTACCCGCGCGTGCGGGCCATGGTGAACAACATCGCCGAAACCCCCGACGGCGGGCTGCTGCTGAACTCGCCGTCGTTCATGTTCTGGTACGTCGCGCCGCCGCCGCAGCCGATTCCCGAGGGTGGCGCCGGGCATACCGTCTACTTCCTGAACCTCGGCATGACCAGCATGAACGTTCCGCTGGACGTGCGCGTCATCGACCAGATGGGCCTGGCCTATCCGCTTGCCGCGCACAGCGACCGGCTCACCGACGGCCGGATCGGCCATGACAAGAGTCTGTATCCGGACTGGGTCGTGGTGGATCTCGGCATGGTCGATCGGCACCCGTGGATGCCCTGGTACATGGACGAGAAGTGGGTCACCCAGGCTCGCACCGCCATGAGCTGCCCGGACACCGTGGCACTGAACATCTCCTACCGGGACCCGCTCACCTGGGGTCGCTTCAAGCACAACCTGCTGCACGCACTGCACTTTGCGAAATACCGGATCGATCGCGTGCCGAAGTACGAGATCGAGCGATGCGGGCTCGTGGATCCGTACCCGCAACCGCAACGCTAGCGATTGCTTGCAGATCGCTCGAAAGGGTCAGCTAGCGATTGCTTGCAGGTCGCTCGAGAGGGTCGGCTAGCGATTGCTTGCGGGTCGCTCGAGAGGGTCGGCTAGCGATTGCTTGCGGGTCGCTCGAGAGGGCCAGCCAGCGATTGCTTGCAGGTCACTCGAAAGGCCAGCTCAGACGCACCTCCAGTCACACTGGGCCCATGGACCTCCATGGGCCCAGTTCTTTCACCGATCGGCGTCGCTGACGATTGCCTGTGGGTCGCTCAACAGGATCGGTTGAACGTGGCGCAGATCGCTTTTATCTCTTTTTGATAACGCCACCGCATCGATAAAGCGATATGGTGCGTGGGTACGCCTGTTGAGGCGTTCCGATTCGATATGGGCCCATCCAGTGGTCAACGTAGAGACGCGGTCCAAGTACGACCGAATAACGAAAGGCCTGAAAAGATGCGAGGCGTGATCGGGCGAAGGACGCAGAGTGGACGTCTGATAACCCGGAGAGCTGGTTCGTGGCTCAAGCGGTCGGTGCTGATGTCGCTGGCTATCTTGCTGCCGCTCGGGATGTCGGTAGCAGGTCCGGCGGGCTCCGCTTCGGCGGCGTTCAACCCGGACGGCTTCGATTTCTGGGTGGATTCCAGCATGGGGCCCATCAAGTCGCGGATCTTCCGCGCCGCGGACGGCAACACCGGGCGCGTGGTGTACGCGCTGGACGGCATGCGGGCCCGTAGCGACCTCAGCGGCTGGGAGATCGAAACCGAGGTCGCCCGTGAGCTGACCAAGTGGAATATCAATGTCGTCATGCCGGTCGGCGGTCCGTCCAGTTTCTACGCGGACTGGAACGCGCCGGGTAACTTCCTGGGCCTGAGCACCGGTTCGTCGGGTTCGGCCAGCGGCTCGTCCTCCGGGTCGGCGATGACCGGTTCCTCGGGGTGGAACGAGACCCTCGGCAAGTCGAACACCTACAAGTGGGAGACCTTCCTCACCAGCGAACTGCGCAACGCGCTGCGGGACCGTCTCGGCTTCAGCCCGACCCGCAACGGTGTCTTCGGCCTGTCCATGGGCGGCAGCGCCGCGCTGACCCTCGCGGCCTACCACCCGGACCAGTTCGTCTATGCCGGTTCGTACTCCGGCTACCTGAACATCTCCGCGCCGGGTATGCGTGAGGCGCTGCGCCTCGCGATGATCA
Organism: Nocardia sp. NPDC049707; assembly: GCF_040674855.1. Lineage (NCBI taxonomy): Bacteria > Bacillati > Actinomycetota > Actinomycetes > Mycobacteriales > Nocardiaceae > Nocardia > Nocardia sp. NPDC049707. The sequence goes on from NZ_JBFANN010000005.1 coordinate 225,993, forward strand.
GCGCGGGCGGCTACAACATCGACGCGATGGCACCGCCGTGGGGCGCCCAATGGCTGCGCATGGATCCGTTCGTCTTCGCGCCGCGACTGATCCAGAACAACACCCGGCTCTGGGTGGCCGCCGGTAGCGCACTGCCCGGTCCGTCCGATGTGAGCTCGCCGATGGATATCGTCCAGGGCGTGCCGCTGGAGGCGCTCGCACTGGTGAACACCCGGGCCTTCCAGGTTCGGATGGCGACGCTGGGTGCGCAGAATGTCACCTACGACTTCCCGTCCGTGGGCATTCACAACTGGCACAACTGGGAGGCCGAGGTCTACCGGATGATCCCGGATCTCTCCGCCCACATCGGCTGAGTTGGATTTGCCGCGCCTGCGGCGCGGCGTGTTCGCGGCCCCCTTCTGTCTCGCGTCCGAGTCGTCGAGACTCGCTCGGCCAGCAGGTCGGGCGTATTCTGTGCTGAGTCCCAGAGGTGTATGCGAAGTGACCGTC